>PMGM01000047.1 GCA_003158115.1 Methanobacterium sp. | reverse complement strand
GTGACTTCATAACCCAAACCAGTGAGTTTATATGTAGCATATACTGCCATTGGTGTTTGAGCAGGTGCTTCAGGGCATCCTAATAATATCAAAGCCTTTTTCATATATTTTCCCTCCTAAAATCTATTTTCTCCCTAATTTCTCTTTATTAGTAATACATGTCCCAATACCATGGCACCCAAGAATAAAAAGGTTACCAAAGCTGTTCCATTGATATCACGGTTAATTATGAAGAGACCTACCCAAGCTTGGCTTATAAATGCTGTTATAGCACCTATAAGTAGGGCTTCTCTCCCTAATAAACTTTTATTACCTTTTTCTCTTTTCTCCCTATACTGTCTTAGCATTTTCAATCCTATAATTAAAACTGATATAATATACACGACAAACAGGAACATTATAATATAACCGAAATCATAGCCATAACCAAATATTCCGGGCACAAAATAATCTATAACATCTTTTTTACTAACTAAAATACCATAAAACGTGGGGTAAGGTAATCCGAACAATGTAATCAGATTTATAGGTAGGGATATATATCCATCAGCGAATCCTGCAGTAGCATTTCCCCAATAAGAAGAAGCAGGATTATGACCTATGAGATAAGCATTTTGAAGTACCATCGTAATGCTGGCTGCAGAGTTTAGATCAAGTCTATCCAGCCTTAAAATAGGGCTTAACACTGGTTGATTTATTAATGTAGATAAAGCTTGAAAAAACCCGAAAGCACCCACTGCCGTAATTATTACTAACCCTACTCTTTTAATTGTTAACACTGATTTTCTACGAAATGATTTTGATAAGATAAAGAATCCAACTAACAGTCCTAAAATCCACATTCCTAGGAAATCTCTGTGAACCGTTCCCCCCACAAGTGCTATAAGGATTATCAAGAGTATTACAAAGTTTCTTAAACTTCTGGTGTTTATGCCCACATCATCCATTATATAAATAGCAGCTAAACACGTTACAACTGAAAACAATGCAAGAGCACCATAAGGATGAGTAAACTCGTGAGCACTTAAGTTAGGTGCAATCAATGAAATGGCATCAAATCCAAATAGAAGAGTTAATCCAATACTAAGTATTAGTGCAATTAATAACACGAAACTTAAAGATAAAGGAACTAAATTCAAAAACAACATAACCCCAATAGTTAATAATACAGCGAATTCTACTATAAATTGGAAATTATTTTGAGCTATTAAAAAGGGCATAAAATTTTTACCTCACATTATAAATCTTATAAATTTGATTATTTCACTTTTTAAACGTAAATAAAAAAATATTATTCTAAAACTTTTAAAATAATTTATATAAACTCATAGACTTATAAATTTATAAACTTTATCTAAACGAGTTGTAAAATATATTATTTAAATGAATCTATTAAAAAGTTTTATTCTGAACATTTAATCTAGGAGTTGCAGAATATTACCATGTGATCTTCGAAGCCATTATAATCTTTAACCGCATTTACACCATTGATCTGTATTACATTAAATTTTCTGGTCTAGCAATTAAATAAATTCTATTACATCCTTTTATCAGCATTATATTCCGGAATTTCCATATTAAAGCCTTAGCTAGACCTTTTTTCCTCCACTCCGGGGATACACATGAAAGATGTATATAAGCATCCTGTAGATTTTCTTGGGATATAAATCCCAGAAGAAAACCAATAATTTCATCTTCTGCTGTTTCTACAACCAAAGATGTCTTTTTAAAGAATTAGTGAATATATGGTAAATAGAATTTCTTTCAGTGACCATAGGGGGACATTTAGGAGCTATTTCTGCTATCTTTAAAAAATCTTCTTCTTTAACGCTTCTTAAGTGAAATTCTTCCATTTATCTATCTCCATCAGGATTTAAAGCATTAACTTTAAATAATATCAAGTCAAATGAATTAACATAAGGGCTGGTAGCTCAGTTGGTAGAGTGTCGCCTTGGCATGGCGGAGGCCCCGGGTTCAAATCCCGGCCAGTCCATCTTTTTTATAAATTTTATGAGTTCATATGTTTTTATTTACTTCTAATTTTAATACAATTAATTTAAAAAAAGTAAAGAGTTTGAGGATAAATTTTATTTATTCATAAATCCTTCAATAGAACTAATTATTTCATCCAGACCCTGACCTGTTTTAAGACTGCTTTTAATAACTTTTACTGTAGGATTTAATTCTTTAACATCTGCAACCATTTTATCTTGATCAGCTCCTACAGCATCTGCAATATCTACCTTGTTGATAACAACAAGATCAGCTTCTTTAAATATTAGGGGATGCTTTTCAACTGTGTCGTCACCCTCACTCACACTTATAACAACCATTCTAATATGGGATCCAAGATCAAAATCAACTGGACATATTAGGTTTCCAACATTTTCAATGAAGAGCAGATCAATTGATTCGAGTGGCATATCTCCAAATGCATGTTCTACAAGATGAGCATCAAGATGACATTCTTTTCCGGTGTTAAGGCCTACAACAGGTATATTATATTTTTCAAATCTACCTGCATCGAACTTACTGATCACATCACCAGCAATAACCCCTATTTTATGATCCATCTTTTGTATAAGAGTTTCAATGAGTGATGTTTTTCCAGAACCTATAGCACCTAAAACATCAACTGAGTAAACATCTGCATCATCAAGAATTTTTTTATTTCTATCTGCAAGTTTACGGTTTGCAATCATAATATCATGCTGAATTTCTATATCTGCAATTTTATGCATCTTCATCTCCCTCTTCCTTTTCTATCTTAATATTTTTAACGTTACATTCCCTTCCAGCAGTAATCTCAACATTCCTTTCACCACATTCCGGACATTTAACAATTGCCAGATAATGATCAGAGCCATCCATATCTGCTAATCCACTGTATTTACATAAATTACAGTTTAATTCAACTGGAAGTTCTACTATATTGATGTCTGCCCCTTCGAGTAAAGTATTTTCAACCAGAACATCAAGAAGAAATTTTAATTGCTCGGGATTGAGCATTGTCAGTTTTCCGACTTCTATGGTAACTTCAATTATTTCAGTTGCGTCATTTTTCTCAGCAACGTCTAATACTGTTTTAACCATAGCGTCAGCCATTGAAAGTTCATGCATTAAGCCACCTCATCATCGTAATTATGATTAGTATTGATTATGTCCTACTATTATGGGAAGCTTATTAATAAAGTTAACAAATATTTGAATAGATAACAAATATTGATTTTCAATATAACTCAACAGATAAATAGTGGTTGGAATAACTTAAGTTTATGATGATTAAATGTAAAATTAATGATTACAATGATTATACCAATAGGAACAGGTGGTTTTATTGATAATAGGCGGATCTGCTTCACAGAAACTTGCTGCTAAAGTTGCTTGGGATTTAAGAGAAAATTTAAGCCCCATTGAAACCAGAAGATTTCCGGATGGAGAACGTTACATACGAATAAAGGGTGAAGTTCCAAAAGAAGTGGTTGTGATCCAATCAACGGGCTATCCTCAAGATGAAAATCTAATGGAATTATTTCTGCTACTTAAAAATCTTAAGAGTCTTGGTGTTGAAAGAACAAGAGTTGTGATCCCATATTTTGGATATGGTAGACAAGAACGTAGATTTAAAAGTGGTGAGGCTGTTTCTGCTGTTATTGTAGCTGAACTTCTTGAAGCAGCTGGGGCATCAGAAATTTATTCAATTAACTTACATGAAAAGAACATAAAAGAATTTTTCAATATTCCTGTACATGAAATATCAGCCATGCCTATGATAGCTAATTATATTAATGAGCATATAGAGGACCCCATGATTATAGGGCCTGATAAGGGCGCTCTAGGATTTGCAGAGGAAATTTCAGGTATTTTAAAGTGTGATTGCGACTATCTTGAGAAGACAAGAATATCACCAGAAAAGGTTGAAATGAAACTTAAAAATCTTGATGTAAAAGGAAGGGATGTTGTAATAATAGACGATATCATCAGTACAGGTGGTACAATAGTAAGTGCTTCACGGATTCTAAATGATCTTGGAGCTAATAAAGTGGTTGTCGGTTGCGTTCACCCTATACTGGTGGAGGATGCTCTTTTAAAAATATTTGCAGCTGGTGTGGATGATGTATTTGCTACCGATACTCTCAAATCTGATGTGAGTACTATATCAGTGGCTCCACTAGTAGCTGGATATTTAAAGAAATTCGAATAAAATAATTTTTTTTTTATTGATATATGATGTTAAAAAAATATATTAATCATCCTGTTTGATCATTGGATAGTTAATCAATTGACGTGGTCTGTTTTCATTGCTGCATATTCCATCAGGACCCTCTGAGGGATTCTGATCACCTTTTGAAACCTTTTTAATATCTTCTTTCTGTTCAGATGTGAAATCTCCAAAATAAATTTCATTTCCCTGAATTTTGATTACATCATATTCTACTGGACATGTTTCAATTGAAGGGACCAATATACAACCCTTTGAACTAACATCATGTTCTAAATCTAGCATCCATTCTCCGTCAAATGGACTGGTTTCATTTAGCATATCTATCAGGGAATATTGATGTGCTGTTACATATCTTGCCCTGTTATGAAAGTCAACTGCTACTGCTCCAGGTAAAGTTTCTGATTTTTTTCCTATGATATAATTTCCCTTGGCATGAATAGTAAAAAATGGTTTTTCCCCATCTTCATCGAGATAAGCATGGATGAATATGTCCCAATTATCATCAATAAATATTGCTTCCCTTTTGATATAAATAAAACTTCCATCAGGATTTTCAATTGTTTCAATTACTGGACTTTGCCAATTTCCCATTAAATCTTCTCTTTTTAACATATTATAACCTCTTTTGTAAAATTACAAAGAAACAAGATATATTATTTATTATTAATATAATGGTTCTAGATAAATTTTATAATTTAAATTGTTAGAATTAATAAAATAAAAAAAAATAAGATAAAAAGTTAAGGATGGATGTTTCCTAACTTCTTTTGTTTGCTGGTTCCATATTAACGGATCTGCCCTTGATTCTTGCGCCACGCATCGAAGAAATTACGTCATTGGCACTGTTTTCCGGTACTTCTACAAATGAAAACTTGTCAAATACATCAATTTTCCCAATAGATGAACTTGATAAACCTGTTTTATCTGCTATGGCTTTTATAATATCCCTTGCCTTGGCTTTGTCCTTTCTTCCGATGTTTATGAAGAACCTCACTTGACCCACACCTGCACCAGTATCTCCAAATTCAGCGGCATTCTGAGTGGTGGCGGTGTTACCAGATTTTTCCATGACAATCCTGAGTAAAGCTGCAGCTGTTTCTACAGAGCTGTAATCTTCTTCCATCATCTTTTCAACCATATGAACTTCTTTATCGAGTTTTTCATTGTTTATTATTCTTTTGATTCTCTCGAGGAAGTTACTTGTTTTGATCTCTTGAACATCACTGACGGATGGTATCTGCTGCTGTTCGATCTTGGTTTTAGTATATCTCATAATGTCTCTGAGTTGATAAACCTCTTTACCAGATACAAACGTGAATGCAATACCAGTTTTTCCTGCTCTTCCTGTTCTTCCTATTCTGTGGACGTAATACTCATCATCATTCGGCACATCATAGTTGAAAACTGCTTCTACGTTTTCCACGTCTATTCCACGTGCAGCAACATCTGTTGCGACTAATATCTCAATATTCCCTGATCTGAACTTGGACATGACACTGTCCCTCTGCCTTTGACTCATGTCTCCATGAAGACCGTCTGCAGCGTATCCTCGGATTTGAAGGTGACTTACAAGTTTGTCAACCCTTCTCTTTGTGTTACAAAATACAAGGGATAATTTGAAGTCGTTGATATCCAGAAGACGTGACAATACATCAAGCTTCATTTTTTCTTTTACTTCAAAGTAGACTTGTTCTGTTTCTGGAACTGTAAGTTCCTTGGGAACAACCTTCAAAAATTCTGGATCATCCTGATATCTTCTTGTAATATACAATATATCAGGAGACATGGTTGCTGAAAATAGTAGTATCTGTCTCTGATCTGGTATATAATCTAAAACAAACTCTATATCCTCTCTGAATCCCATGTCTAACATTTCATCAGCTTCATCAAGAACAAGAACCTTTACGTTACCCATTTCTAGGGTTCCACGCCTCATATGATCCATTACTCTACCAGGCGTACCTATTATGATTTGTACACCCTTTCTGAGAGCCTTAATCTGTCTTTCTATTGGTTGACCACCATAAATTGGCAGGACATTTACCCTCTTCAAGTAAGTTGATAATTTTTTCAGTTCCTCTGCAACTTGTATTGCAAGTTCTCTGGTTGGACACAGTATTACTGCCTGGAGTTCCCTTTCGGATGGGTCAACCATCTCCAGTATGGGTATACCAAAGGCCGCTGTTTTACCTGTTCCTGTCTGAGCCTGACCTGTGACGTCTTTACCCTCAAGAATATGTGGTATTGCAAGGGACTGAATTGGAGTGGCCTCCTCAAATCCCATGTCTTCAACGGCTCTCTGTATTTCGCTAGATATATCTAAATCTTTAAATCTAAGTTTTTCCATTTTATCTTCCTTTTAGCTTCCTGAAAATCAATAATTATAATAGGTTAAATTACGCTCAAAATAAATAGTTAGGTTTCAAATTGAAATCTTTGAAATCAAAAATTAGTACCTACTAACTTAATTTGAAATTCAGGAACACATTTTATATTATCTAATAAATTATCTAATTTTAATTCTATTGTAAAATATATGTTCTCACCACTTATAATACTATGTAATATGGTGATATGAAAAATAGTGTGGTATAATTAAAATAAATCAAGAATTTAAATTGAAATTTTATAAAAAAAGAAAAAATAATGAAAGGATGTCCTCTCATTCAACTGAAAATATTCGGACAACAATTAGTGTGTCATTGGTTTATGAGGTTTTTGAAGAATACCCTGAGGCACTATATCGGTAATTTTCTTCATTTTCTCAATGAGACCTTCTTTACCATTACCTATAAGCGCATGTTCAAGTACATCACTCATATTTTCAACTGGAATCACTTGTATCTTGTTCTTGTACCTCTCTTCAATTAGAACATCGTCCATGTTTGATGCAGGTATTAAAACTTTTTTCATTCCAGCTTCAGCAGCAGCTTCAATTTTACCTGTAACTCCACCTACAGGCATAACATCGCCTCTAACACTTAATGATCCTGTTAATGCTACAGATTGATCTACTGGAACATTTTCTAGTGCAGAAACAACTGCAGTTGCAATGGAGACACTAGCACTGTCTCCTTCGACACCATCGTATGCTTGAAGGAACTGTATATGTATATCATGGTTGGATATATCTGTACCAGTATTCTTCTTAATTAAAGCACTTACATTCTGAACTGCTTCTTTGGCAATTTCTCCCAATTTACCCGTTGCTATAATCTTACCTTCATCTTTACTCTGAGCAGGAGCTGCTTCTGCAGCAATTGGTAAAAGTATACCACTTCTGTCACCTATTATTGCAAGTCCATTAACCCTTCCCACTTCGCTTCCTTCAGATTTGAAGACGCTATATTTCTTCCTTTGGACAATGTATCTATCTGCAATCTGCTGTTCTAATGTTCTTGCAAGTTTTTTAGCACTGATAACATGGGTTACCGTTACAGTATCAGCCCCTTCACCCTTGGCTATATCACCTGCTGCCCTAACAAGACCTCCAAGATCTCTTAATTTAAGAGTTAAAGTGTCTTTTTTACCAGCTCTTCTCTGAGCCTCATGAATAATCTCTGCAACAGCTTCTCTACTAAAGTGAGGTATTCTACCATCTTTTTTAACTTCTTGTGCAATGAACTGTACTAATTTGTCCCTGTTGTCAGGAGTATCTTGCATAGAATCTTTCATGAATACTTCGTAACCGTAACCTCTTATCCTTGAACGGAGTGCTATATGCATTCCTTCGAGTACTTGAAGGTTTCCTGAAGCAACCAAAACGAAATCACATGGAACTTCTTGGGAACGTACCATAGCACCGCTGCTTGTTTCACTTTGTCCAGTTATAGAGTATTTTTTCTCTTGCATAGCTGTCAAAAGTTCCTGTTGTGTTTTCATCTTCATGGTGCCTATTTCATCAACATACAAAACACCCTTATTTGAACGATGAATCATTCCTGCTTCTACACGTTCGTGTGCAGGTGTTCCAAGTCCACCTGACTGGTAAGGATCATGTCTAACATCACCAAGTAGAGCACCAGCATGGGAACCTGTTGCATCAACAAAAGGTGCGGTACTTTTACTGTCATTGTTTACAAGGAGTTTAGGTACCATTACAGTACTACGTGGTTTCATTTGCATTATTACAAGTAAAACTATACCTGCTGCTATTATAGCTGCTAAGTACTGTTGTAATAAGAATCCAACGACTAGAATGAATCCAATTATGATCATCATGATCATGTTTTTCTTTTCTTCTTGTCCTTTGGCTTTAACTTTGTAATTCATTACAACCTTTTTACCTTCGCCAGCAGGCATAGCACCTATTAGCGGGTTATGGTTGTCTTCAATATTAGGATAGACTAGTATATCTTGAAGTTCTTCAGGTGGCAAGAGCTCTGCCATTCCCTTTGCGAGCATTGATTTACCGATTCCTGGCTCACCAATTAAAAGGACATTTCTCCTCTGTTTTGCGGCTTTTATAACGGTTTCAACAGCTTCTTCTTGACCTATTATCTGGTCTATTATCCTTACAGGGACATTTATATCTCCAGAAGATTTATAACTTCTGAAATCAAGTTTATCTTTGAATGAACTGTTAGAATTTGAATTTACACTTGTCATAATCAATGACAGCCTCCTGAATTTTGCAATATACAAAAATCAACGTGTTTATTTTGCTATACTGTTGATAATATATTACATGATCTTGTATATTAGTTTTTGTCTTTGAATTTTCAGTATTGATCTTTATATAATTTATACTTATATTCTAGATTTTTGTATTGCAGCTTTTTATGTTTACAACTTTTTTTTTATTTTAGTAACTTAAAGTATATAAAAGCATTGGTTGGTGTAAAAAAAATTAATTAATTTGAGAGTAGTTTAAAACACAACATCGAATCAGATAATTCATATAATATAAAAAAATGCTTTAAAAAATTAACCCTGCCAAAATAAAAGGCGTAGGAACTTTTTTTATATTAATTTATCATTTTAGTATGGTTATGACCTAATGGTATAAATAAATTTTCACTTCCCATATAACATATAATATCATCATTTAAAACATTGAAATAGAATAAATGTAATGGAAATAATTTTTGTATTTTTAATTACCATAAATGAATAGACAGACTAATAACTAATAACAAAATGTGATAATTATAATAATTGGAGGCCTAAATTGCATCCTGAAAACAAAAAAATATACATTATGATACAAGGAACATCTTCAAATGCAGGGAAAAGTGTTGTAGTCGCTGCTCTATGCAGAATATTTGCAAAAAGAGGGTTTAGAGTTGCTCCATTCAAATCTCAAAATATGTCCCTTAATTCATACACAACAAATGAAAATGCAGAAATAGCAATGGCACAGGTACTCCAAGCTGAAGCTGCAGGGGTAGAACCTTCGTATAATATGAACCCAATACTGCTTAAACCTAAAGAAGATTTTATATCCCAAGTAATAGTACATGGAAAGCCTGCAGGAGATATGAATTTCTATCATTATCAGAACAACTTCAGAGAAGAAGCTATTAAAGCCATTGAAAGTTCTCTTGAAGCATTAAAAAATGATTATGATATTATTGTTATAGAGGGTGCTGGTTCTCCTGCAGAGATAAATATGCTTGATAAAGATTTGGCCAACATGCAAATTGCACGAATGGCAGATGCAGATGTTATATTGGTTGCGGATATTGATCGTGGCGGAGTTTTTGCATCTATTGCTGGAACATTCTCTCTTCTGCCGGAAATAGACAGAAATAGAATTAAAGGAATTATTATTAATAAGTTCAGGGGAAATCTGGATATACTCATGCCCGGGATAAAACAAATTGAGAATATTGTAGGAGTGCCTGTTCTAGGTGTATTACCCTATGATGACAGCCTCAAACTACCGGAAGAAGATTCTGCATCATTAACAGAACATAAATATAATCAAGAAGGTAAAATCAAAATTGGAGTAATTAGACTTCCAAGGATATCCAATTTCACAGATATTGATCCTCTAGAATACGAACCAGATATTTCTATAAACTTAATTGAAATGTCAAGTGAAATAGGTGATGTAGATGCCATTATAATCCCTGGAACAAGAAACAGCGTGGCTGATATGATAGCTCTCAGAGAATCTGGACTCGCAGATGAGATAAAAGAATTGTCGACTAAGATACCAATTTTCGGAATATGTGGTGGTTACCAGTTGATGGGAACAAAAATAATCGACTTAAACCTTAAAGAGTCAAAACATGGCAGTGTTGAAGGTTTAGGATTACTTGATGTCCAAACTATATTTGGTGAAAATGATAAAATCATAACACAAAGCCATGGCAAAATAACTGGCAAAGGAATCTTTGAAGGTTTAAATGGAGAATATATGGCCGGCTACGAACTCCATGAAGGATTAACATTCCTTGGAGAATCTGAACCATTAATGGAAATGACTGATGGATGTGGTAATAATATTGAGTCAGGATTTGATGGTGCTGTTAACGGCTTGACATCTGGAACTTACTTCCATGGAATATTTCACAACTTCCACTTCAGAAGATTCTTCACAGATTATTTAAGGAGTAAGAAAGGGTTAAAAAAAATGGGATTTATTAATGATGATTTTGAGGAAATGAAAAAGTTTTCAATCGACAGGTTAGCTGAGATTGTCGTTGAAAATATTGATATGGGATTCTTTGAAGAAAGAATAGCAAAAAAATAATTATTAAAAAGGTTTACTGTGTGAATTTTTTAGTAACTGCCTTAATAGCAGGAGTTTTTACAAGAATAGATATTCTATTCCCTTTTTTAAGCATCATCCCATCTTTTGGAATTTTTATTTCACCATTTTTATGTACTGCCGCTATAATGTAATCATTTGTAGGACTAAGATCTCCTATTTTTTTCCCAAATATCTTAGAATTATTTACACTAAGCTCAAGGAGTTCTGCATTACCCTTCCCAATAACTATAAGATCTGCAATTTTAGGTCGTGTTATCAATTTTTCTAAATACCCTGCAGCTGTAAGTTCAGGACTAACAACAATATCTATCCCAACTTTACGGAATGCCTCATCATGATCAGGATTGCTGACTCTTGCAATTACCTTCGGTATTTTGTAATCATTAACAAGTATACAAGATAGTAAATTTGCTTCATCATTTCCTGTGGCTGCAACAAAAACATCTGCATCTGCTATATTTGCTTCTAAAAGAGTTTTTATATCTGTACCGTTTCCACAGATAACCATTGCATCAAGTTCACTTGCAGCATTACTACATAAGTCTGAATCATTTTCAATTAGGGTAACATCAAGACCTACTTTTACCAAAGAGATAGCCAATCTTAACCCTACCCTTCCACCACCCATTATCACTATGTACATATTTTACACCGGTTTTATATTGTAAAAATTATTTTTCTAAATTTTTTATTTAAATCTAAGATGGATTAATTATAGAATTATATGAACTTTTCACAGTTTGAATTAGCTTCCATATATAATTACTAGTAATCATATCCCAAATTATACTATCAATAATATGAATTTATAATCAAATAATTAGTTTATTTCTCATGAAAATATCAGAAAATCTGCAATCTTCAAAAGTAACTGTAACCTAAAAACTTATATACCATAAAACCAAAACCATGGTATGTTGTCAAAAACAAAGTATGCGGCGTTAGTCCAGCCTGGTTAAGACTCTGGCCTGCCACGTCAGTGACCCGGGTTCAAATCCCGGACGCCGCATTGCGGTTGTAGTCTAGTCTGGTTAGGACTTGGGCCTTCCAAGCCTACGACCCGGGTTCAAATCCCGGCAGCCGCATTATTTTACATATAATGCCTAATAAAATATATTTGAAGCTTTATAGCTGTTTTTATTCGTAAATTTATATAATATTGTTTTAGTTCAATTCTATTCCCAAAATAAAAAGAAATTAACTTTAAACAATAATTTAAAAGACTTCTTTTTGATAATAGTAACTACCAATTATTAATATAAATAGTTTAATCTATGAAATAAAAACCGAATAAAAAATAAAAGTTAATAAATAATAAATTTTTCTTTGTTATTATAATCAAAAAAATATTTTAATAATTAGGCAGGTACCAGCATTTCTGCAGCTACCATCCTACATATGTCTGTTTTAGTAATTACACCTACGGGTTTGTTATCTTCAAGAACCAATAAACCTGATACATCAGCTCTAACCATAAGATTTGCAGCATCTTCAATAGCATTATCAGAATCTATTGTTATTACATCCTCAGTCATAATATCTGATATCTTCAAAGCAGCAATATTATTATTAGTTGGTCTTAGACTCCCAAGGACCCCAATGAGATCCGAGTATGATATAACCCCTTTAGGGTTGCCTTCACTATCTAAAACAAATAATCTACGGACTCCTTCTTTGTACATCTTTTCAAATGCTTCTAATGGTTTAATTTCCGGGTTAACAGTTATGACACCCTGATTCATGGCTTCTTTAACTTCCATTTTATCCCTCCGGATATAACATAAATCTTATTAAATTATTATATAGGAATTATGTTTAATATAGGATTATTGTGGGACATGATTAATAATTATTTGTTAGTGCTTTATTTCAAGTACAAATTTTGGAATGAAACATGGTACATCATATTGTCTCAATTTAATGAACAATGATCAAAAAAATCATACATTTCGATTATTATTGATATTTCATATAGTAATAATAAAAGTGAGAATATGAGCAAAAAGTATTAAGTATTAATTTTATATAAGATGAATGTGAATTATTTCTATACAAAATTTGAAATAGTTAGGGATATGTTTGCAATTAAACCAACATTGTAAATTTAGGACAAGCTTTAAATAGTGCCAAATTTAGTATTATGGTATTATAAATTGGGAGGGAATATTGTGATGAGAATAAGCATGTCATTACCTAAAAAATTATTAAGTGAATTTGACGAAGTTCTTAAGGATAGAGGATACCAATCACGGTCTAAGGGAATTAGAGACGCATTAAAAGATTATATAGTTCGTTATCAGTGGATGAATGAGATGGAAGGCGAGAGAATAGGAATACTCGCAGTAATATACGACCATCACTATACCGGTGTAATGGAAGATCTTACAGATATCCAGCACGACTATAGAGATTATATCAACGCTGTTATGCATGTTCACATGACTGAGAAATACTGTTTAGAAGTTGTGGTTGTTAAGGGAGACGTTAAATACATACGCGACTTAACCGAGAAGATTATGAGATTGAAAGGCGTCGAGCACGTAAAACTTACAAGTACTGCTAGCGGCGAAAAGATCGAATAAATTTTTTACAATTTCCAATTTAAATGGTATTACGATCTACATTAGAATCGATTAATAATATTATATATTATTAATTTATTCATAATTATACTAGTTTAACAGATTAATTTTATGAGGTGTTAATTTACGTCCTATCACCATAACCTCACATCAGATACTGCAAGATTAGCAGGATTTTATGAAGCCATACTAAAAAAAGCTAAAGGAACTGTTTACGATTTAGGTACCGGTTCAGGAATTCTTTCAGCTTGGGCCGCTCTAAATTCAGATTTTGTTTATGCAGTTGAAATTAATAAATCTATTGCAGAACATGCAAGATCAAATCTTAAAGATCTTGATAATGTTGAAATTATCATAGCCGATGCAACTAAATTTTCGTTTTCAAAAAAAGCAGATGTAATCATCTGTGAAATGCTGGACACCGCACTCATTGATGAGGAACAAGTTCCAGTATTAAATTCTGTTAGGAAATATTTGAAAGATAGTGGAATAATAATCCCTTGTGGAATTTTAAATTGTATAGAACCCGTCCAAGTTGATACTGAAAATATATATTATGAGGAGGACGGACATCCTAAAAACAGGGTTTTGGGAGACCCTAAATTCTACAGTAGAATAAATTTCAAGAAGCACATAGAAGAAACATTTAATGAATCTATAGATATTAAAATAAAAACACTTGGAATAGTTTCAGGGGTAAAAATCACCACATTTACTTTAATAACCGAAGATATTATCTGTGGACCTACACCAATGCTAAATCCTCCTTTAATAATTCCTGTCGAGAGAAAAAAAGTTTATCCCAATGACATAATCAATTTAAATCTACATTATAAGATGGGCGGAGGATTAGAGAGTGTTAGAGCAAGAATTAAAAATATTCACAGAGAATTATAATAAGATCATATTTTTATGCATAGGCAATGAAATGCGTGGAGACGATGGGGTAGGGCCATTAATCGCCAGAAATCTGGAAAAATTATTCAAACATCAATCTGAACTTCTTATTATAAACGCAGAAACTGTCCCAGAAAACTATACGGGACTTATAAGAAAAGAAATGCCATCCCATATAATCTTTGTAGATGCTGTAGAAATGGATATGAATCCCGGTTCAATAAAACTGGTTAAATATGATCAAATAGCAGAGTACAATATTTCAACTCATGCTATGCCCTTATCATTCATGATCAAGTATTTGGAATCATTTACAGATGCCAAAATGTTACTAATTGGGATTCAACCCAAAAGTATGGAGATGTCCAATCCAGTTTCAGAAGAAGTCAAATCTGGAGTGGAAGAATTAACTAGATTTATAAACGATTCCATCAATGTACAACATTCATAATCATATTGATATTGTTATATATTAGAAAATCCTACTTCTCTAACTAATATCGTTTAAAATTAACATTACATTACAACAGAAGAATAGAATTATTTCAATAAAAAAATTCGTATCCGTTAAATTATCCATTTCTAAAAATTTATTAAAAATTATTGTGATAAAATGAAAATACTGTTTATAGGGGCCCGTCTATTTGATGATGTAGCACTCTACACTAAAAAAAATTGTATAAAGAGCATAATATCCGAATCAAATGCCCAATCTCCCAACTTGAAACTAGCTGATTCGAAGTATATTGTTTCAAGAGGAATGGAAGAGCCGATGAAAATTGCCATTCAAGAGGAAGTAGAGGGTGTAGTACCATTAATAGGGATTGATGGACCTCTTATTGAAGTAGCTACTATGAAAAAGAAGTTAGAAGAGGAGTATGGAATTCCTGTTGTAGCATCTCCAGTTTCTGCTGCCAGAACATGTGTTGATAAATTTAAAACCAAAGAATTTTTTGTTAAAAATAATATTAAAACACCAGAATATTTTAAAATAACAGAAAATGATCATGAGAAGATTAAACAAAAAATAGAATACAATGAACCAATGGTCTTGAAACAGATCGAAGGACAGGGAGGATCTGGAATAAAGATAATCTCTTCCATTGATCATAGCGAAAAATATTTCCAGGAGTTTGAAAACGGTGTTGCAGAAAAATTCATTGAAGGACCTGAAATTTCCATAGAAGTTTTGAGATGGAATGGAAAAACTGTTCCATTAGTTCCCGTTTATAAAGGAGAAACTACATTAGACTGTATCCATCCACTTAAAAAGATTAAGAAAGCTCCTTTAAATATAAATAACATTAATAATGAAGAGAATAATCGCAAAATTCAAGACATTGCGGTAGATATTGCGGAGAAATTAGGATTAGAAGGTACAGCAGACATTGATTTAATATTTAACACCGAAACACAAGAAAATAATGTTATAGAAATCAATGCCAGACCCAGTGGCACAAGGTATCTTACAAATGCTGCTACAGGCGTTAATATAATGCATGAATTAATTGATATGGCATCTGGAAATTGGAATGACTTAAAACTTAAAAATAGGATTAAAAATTATTCCGCTCTTGAGATACCAGTTGGTAGTTACATTTCAAATAAAAACAATTACAAATTCAGGGAATTTTCCAATGAAAATTCTTGGATTATCCACGGACCTAATAATTATGAGCGTATAACCATACGTGGCGAAACAATGGCAAAAGCTGTTAAAATCGCTGAAGATCTAAGAATTTTAAAATAGGTTATAGTGTTCAAATTATAGATTAGAATAAATTAAAGAGAACTGGTTTAATAAAAGTATACTTATGAAGGAGTGTACATAAATAATTTAATTGCATTTGTATTTTCAAAATGATTTCATTCCTATAAAACAATTAAAGGTGATATTTTGAGCAATATTCAGGTAGAATTTTTCATATTCTTACTCACATTCATAGCCACAGCGCTTTTCACACTTTTTGTCAAGAAGATGTTGAAATATGCAGATGTTAAAGACAATCCAATAGTCACGGAACACAGTCATAAAGCAGGAACTCCCACTATGGGTGGACTTGCAATGCTAATGGGAGTTCTTTTACTTGCATGTGTTTTTTACTCAGATAAAAACCTTGTTTTAACAGTAATTATCATGATGACTGCCGGGATCGTTGGATTGATGGACGATCTTATAGGTCTCAAAACCAAAGAAATTCAAAAAGTTATAAGGAATATAAGTCCAAAAGAAGTTGAAATTGGTAGATTAACTCTTAAAACAGGTGAAAATGCTAGAGTAACAACACCTAAAGCAAAAAAAGACTTAGAATATCTCTTAAAAAATAATTTAGTTGAAATCACAGGTGAAGCACCAATAAAAAGTGAAATAAAAGAAAACGAGAAGATTTTTGCACAGATACTTGTTTCTTTGTTCCTTATTGCTTCAGGGGCTGTTGGTGCTTCAATACTCGGATTTAATATCGGATTATTGATAATACCGGTTGTAATATTTGGTATTGTAGGATCTATAAATTCAGTTAATCTTATCGATGGAATGGATGGTCTGGCAGCAGGAATAATTGCCATAGCCTCTATTGCATCAACAATATTTATGATTTCAAATGGAAATCCCAATGGATCATTACCATTTATTGTAATAGCCGGTGCGTGTTTTGGATTTCTCGTATATAATAAGTACCCTGCAAGCATATTTATGGGAGATACTGGATCTTTTGCACTCGGAGCCGGATATATTACTGCTGCATTTTTAGGAGATATAATATTATTTGCAGTTTTAGCACTTGCCATACCAATAATTTCGGTAATTGTGAGTCTACTTCACAGGGCACATATCATTAAATTGCCAGTAGAACCTCTACATCATACTCTCAATTACAAGGGATTATCTGAGAAGAAAATTATTGTAATTTATTGGGGAGCCACTGTGTTAGTGTGTGCAGCTACATTGTATGCTTACAGAGTGTTCTAATATTATCAAAGGAATTTTAATATGAATGAGATTACAACATCTTATTTGGCCAAAAAGGTTAAAGGAAATTTAATAGGAGATATAAAACCTGTTAAAGGTGTTTTTACTTTTTTAAACCGTGCAACGCCCGGGGATGTCGTAATAAGGCATTGGATTGATGAAAAGGGTATTACAATAGCATCAGAAAAAGGAGTTTCTTGTATCATTACACAAAATCCTACAAAGGACGCTATTAAAATATCAAAAGAAGTTCAATTACCCCTCATAATCACGCCTAAAATCGAATTTGCAAATGCTTTTGCTCTTAAGTGGGCTGTTAACACTTTTGCTCAACTCTCATTACGTATAGTTGTAACTGGTACTAATGGTAAATCAACAACAGCCCATATGATTTACAAGATATTAAGTTTAGCAGGTTACTGCACTTATACTAATACCGATGCTAAATCTGAATTTAATACCCTAATTGACCCCGTTGTAGCTGTGCAAATTGCCGAATTCGAAAATATTAAAGATGAACCAATTCAAGCCATGGTTATTGAAGTTTCAGAAGTACAAGGTTGGTTAGATAAACTCATGAAAGATCATGCCTGCATGATGACTTCAGCAATTGATCCAGATGTATTAGTAATCACAAATGTTGGTTTGGATCATATAGGTCTTGTTAATTCCATTGATGAAACATTTACTGAGATATATGGATCTTTAAATGCGATATCCCACAGATCAAAGCAGGATAATAAATTAGAAAAAAATAATATAAAAAAAAGGTACGCTATTTTAAATTCTGATGATCCTCTATTACTCAAAATGGGAGAGCTTATTCAAAAACAAGATAATATTAACCTTTTATCCCATGGAACTATTGACAATAGCCCTTTATATCAGAATATAACACTCAAACCGGATGGTATTTATCATTGTAACAAACTGTTCATGAAAAAAGAAGAACTACCATTTACGAGTAAACACTTCCTCCAGAACACCATGGCTGCAATAGATGCTTGTTTAGTTTTAAATATAGATAAAAACGTGATTAAAGAAGGCATATCATCTTATAAACAGCTTGAAAGAAGATTCACCATATTAGGTAGAGATCCACTCATAATTGATGACTTTGCACATAATCCGGACGGGATAGTTGCAACTATTAAAAGTGCTGCAAAGATGTGTGAAGGAACCCTCTTTATTGTATTTTCAATCAGAGGCTCGAGAGGAACTGCAATAAACGGTTTAAATACAGAAGCGCTTGTCAATGGACTTGAAGGTTTAAATCACCATATTATGGTGACAAGCAGTGCAGAAGTAGTTGATAATGCCAACACTGTAAAACAGACTGAAATGGACATTGTACTTAAAACTTTGAAAGAAAACCGTTTGAAATATGTATATAATGAAAATTTATATCCAACACTAAAATATGCTTTAAAGACTGCGAAAAAAACCGATACTATTCTACTTATAGGTGCTCAGGGGATGGATCCTGCAAATAAACTTATAATGAAAATTAAAAAAATTTTAGATAAAAACTAAACACTGAATAGATTTTCTTTTTTTATAACACTTTTAATTATAAATATTAACCAATCCATTTATAATAAAAATTTTTGAATCCTAAATCCTTTTTTTGAAATTATTAAAAGTCAATTAAACTTAATTAGCTTGCAAAGAATATCCATTTAATCCATAAACGAACATATATAAAATAGCAAATCAGGACAAATAATAAATAAATTGATGTTAATAATTTAAATTTAAACAAAATAAAGATTGTTGATTAGTTCTAAACCAATTTCTTTGAGGAAATTATTATGAAATGTATTATAATAGGGGCAGGTAACGCTGGACGTCCAGTTGCAAGAATCCTTAATCACACAGGAAATCAAGTCATTATAACAGACCGAAAAATTCTTGAAGAATTTCCACCAGGTGTGCAAAAAACCATTAAAACAATGAAAGAAGAAGGTGTAGAACTTATGTTGGGTTCAGATACATCTAAAGGTATTGAAAAAGTTGATTATGCCTATATTTCACCTACCGTACCTGAAAATTCTCCAATTAGAAAGTTGTTGCATGATAATCAAGTTAAAATACTTGACAATGATTATGTTTCAAAAGTTATAAACGATATTTTGGATTTGGACATAATTGGAATCACCGGAACGCTCGGAAAGACCAGCACCACACATATTCTGTCTGAGATATTTCAGTGCGCAGGTTACAAAGTATGGACTTGTTCATCACGTATGGGAAACCTACTAAGTGAGGTTATTGTAGATGGGATTGTGAATGGACTCCATAAAATAAACAATATAGCAATCCTTGAGCTGCCCCATGGAACTTCAAGGCTCATGTCCAAGGTAGATCTAAATATAGGAGTAATTACTAATATTTATCCTGATCATTTAGATGAATTTGAATATTCTATGGAAAAATATGTAGCACGTAAACTTTTCATATCAGATTCTAGTAAAATTTTAGTTTCAGGTATGCAATGTATCAATTATCTAGAAAATTTAAGGGATGATACAATTTATTATTGCCAAGAAAATTTTAAATGTAATGTTAATGGAAAATTAAAGGATGGTGTGTTGAATATAACCTACAATATGCCAAATTTAAATAGTAAGGGTCATTTTGAAACATCTTTCAAATTATTAGGATATTACACTGAAAACTCAATTGCAGCTTCTGCTGCTGCACTAGCATATGGATTGGATGATTCTTCTATAATAAAAGGTTTAAACAGTTTTAGTGGCATTGCAGGTCACATGGAATATATTGGAAATTTTAAAGGTAGAGAAGTTCATTTTGATGCTGCATTTGTTCCAGAAGGACTTGTTAAAACACTTGAAAGTTTTCAAAATCAGGAACTTATTGTTATTGTTGATAATCCCGACAGTACCAATCCTCGAGATAAGTACAAAGTGGGGGAAGTTGTCGGGAAATATGCTAAAGTATTAATCTGCAGCGGATACAATGAAACAACTAAAAAATTTAATATCGAAGCTGCAAAAGAAGTTATCCATGGAGCACAAAAATCATCTGCTATCAAAATTCCTGTTGAAGATATGTTCACCGCAGGAGAATTATCAATTAAACATTCCCATTCGGGATGTACTATCTTACATGTTGGTCCAGGAGCCATTACTAATTACGAAGATGTCAAAACCAAAATGATGTCGGGCATTAAGGAAGGTTGTAAAAAATATGATTAATAAGGATAATGGGAATCTAAAAGTTTACGGTGTAATCGGTATCTGCGGAGTGGTATCAAATCTCATTGCAAGAGTGTTAATGGATCATGGCTATCCTGTGATTGGTACAGATTTGCATAAAAAGGACGAATGTGATTATCTTTACACTTTAAATGATTACAAAATACCATTATATCTATCAGAACATCCTGAATCATTTTTTAATGAATCAACTTGTATAGTGACTCCTCCAAGTTTAATGGAAACATCTGATTTTTTTAAGCAAATTAAAGTATATGAAAAGGACATTTTATCTGTGGAAGATATTTTAGAAAGTTTTAAGCCGAAAAAACCCGTAATATGTATTACTGGTACTAATGGCAAAACAACAACAACAACCCTTTTAAAACATATATGTCGACAAGTGGGTTTAGAACCCGCAGAACATGGTTTTAGAAATTTGCAGGGCAATATTGATTATATACCACCTTTACAAGCTAGGTTAAGTGGAGATGTTGCTGTTCTTGAAACAGGTACATTTGGAAAACCAGGTGATCTTAAAATAATGGTTGAACGTTCCAAACCAGAATGTGGATTAGTCACCAATATAAACCCAGATCATTTAGATGAAAACCTTGATTTTATGAGTTATGCACGTATCAAGGGAGAATTTATAGAATATTTTAAAAACAAAATCTTAATTGTTAATTCAGATGATCCAACGATATTTGGAATGATAAATCCTGAAAGTTCAGTTATTACATTTGGTGTTGATTCACCAACTGCAAAAATCGGTTCAAAACCGTGTTGGTGTGGAAGAGAGATTCTTATAACTGAAACTATTACAGGTTCAGGAATTTACAGTTGTGAATGTGGAATAAATAGACCAACACCAGATTATCTTGCAAAGGACATAGATGAAGCCAATGGAAATTATACTCTCCAAACACCAGAAGGTGATGTGAAAGTAGAAATGCAATTAATTGGACTTCATAATGTTTACAATTCTATTGGAGCCATAGCAGCAGCAATAGAATTCTTTAAAATACCATTAAATGATATAATAACAGCTATTAAAAGTTTTAAAGGCGTTCCAGGTAGGATTGAACATTTGTATGATTACAATGGAATGGAAGTTATTCTAGACTATGGTCACAATCCTGCAGGGATTGAAACAGTTCTCAGGGAGTTGAAAAAAGTTTACAATAAAATCACTGTAGTTATTACCGTATCTTCAGAATCCGGAGAAACCGGAGATATGGAAATATTAAAAAATGCCATTGAAAATGGAGATTTTATTGTTCCAGCATCATTTGCATCACGAAAGGCCGCTGAAAAACATGACAAATACATTTCTACAGGGAAAATATTATTTACAGATATTTCTTCAGAAGAATTCCAAAAAGGCACACTTGGAGCAAGTTCTGATCAAGTATTAGCCGGGGTTAAAATAGGATTAAAATGCAAAACAGATGCATTAGTCTGTCTGGGCGAAGCCGCATTTAAATATAAAGAAAGTATTCTCAAATTGAATGACAAATGAAATTCATAAAGTTTATAGGCCGTAACATGTTAATGTTTTACTTTGCATACTATTATATCAATAAAGATTAAATCAATAAAGATAAGATCAAATTATTTTAAGATTACAAAATTTAAATGATCAATTTATAAAATATTATAAGTGTATAGTCAATGCACAATAGGTGGAAGAATGTTCATAAAAATTAGGAGAGATACATTAATTATTTTATTATTGGCCTTCATGCTTATTTTTTCAGGAAGAGTCATGACTTATATGTCCTACGCATCATCTACAGATGTGGGAAATCAAGGAGTAGAAATTTCAGGTGTAATTGTTCATGGAAACGATATAGTTCCATTAGATTCAATTAAAGCTAGTTTATCTAATGTTGGATTTAGATCAGGAAGTTACATACAGGGAGACACACTTGTGACGACTAAACGTATGGTTCCATTGAATGAAGCTTTAGCAAATGCACAACAAGCAGTAATGGAAACCACAATTCCAGGTACAACAATAACTCCGATCTCGGCAGCATCGGTCCAATTAAACAATCAAACAGGAGTACTTACTGTTAACATTGTTGAAAGTTTCTCAAACATCCATATTGAAGGACAAGGAATTAATGGAACTTATTAGAGGCATAATTATGAAGAGAGTAAATTTAATGAGATTTGTTTTATTCCTAATAACGTTTACAATGGTTGTTAATACTGCATCAGCAACCATGAACGTTGTGGTAATAACAGATCCTACAGGGAAAGATCCAAACGGCGTAGCCGCTGGAAGTCAGTCATGGCAAAATAACATGTTTCAATCAACATTCATACTATCAATGACAAAACATTTCTGTGTTTTATCAGGTGGTGAAGGTAATGCCACACCAAGACTTGCTGCTATTGTTTCCGCCCTGAATGTAATGGAAAATGGAGGAACACCCGCACAAGCCGCTACTGTAGCTAATGGCTTTTCGCAAATAAGGGTAATGGTAGGATCAGCCACAGAAGGCGCGGCTGTTGGTGGCTATTTCGATGCTGATGTTGTAATTGTATCACCTAATGGCACAATAACAATAACACCGTACAATGGTGGTCTAGCTACACTTCCCGCAGGAGATAAAGGAGCTATTATTCACCTTTTGAATACTCAAGGTAATCCACAGTATGGAACAGCAGATGCCGTCCGTCTACAAACAGCTGAAATGATGGGAGAGATGATTAGAGATGGTTATCCTGCTACAGCTGTTCTTGCAGCGGCATTTAATAATGTTGCAACAAATGCGGGTGAGAAACATGGTGGTGGTGGTTTGAATCTTGTTTCAGAATTAACTACGGGAGATATGTTCACCCCACCAGAATTGAACACAACTGGTTTTAATATGAACGACCCTTATGAGAAGGTAAGTCCAAATGGATGGAGTGTTGGTTTTCCTGAAGCTGATAACTACCAAACAAGCCCAATTGATGGTACTAACCTTACAACCGTTTATGCTTACCAAGCACTTCAAAGTGCCATAACAGTAACTGTTAACAGCACTACAGTGTACACTTATGGAACTGAGGCACCTGGAATTGCAGAAACTACACAAGAAATTGTGCAAGCATCTGTTGAAAAATATGGTTACAGCTCAACATCAATAGCTACCAGTATAAACAAAGCTATAGGAAATGGATTACTTGTAGGCGTTAATTATGTTGAACCTATGGATATTAATGTAAATCAAAATCAAAGAGCTATTGGAGTATATTACACACCTTTACAAGGCAATAAATCCGCACCAGCTTGGCATTTACCAATAAGTTCATCAATTTTAAGCGATTTAGGTAATATCCAAACAGCAATCGGATTGATACTAGTAATTCTAGTTCTCTTCAGAAGCACATTAATCTCATCATTCCTTAAAAGGAAATGATAGAAAAAAGGATAATTGAATAAAAGAGGAATAGATGGAAACATTACATTCCTTAAACTATTTTAAATTAATTAAATTTTTTATGTTATAATTCGTCTAATTTGTTAGAAGGAGTAAAAATAATGGCTTTAATTTTAATACGTGCAGAAGATCAAGCAAAACTTTTGAATACACTAGCAGACATAGAGAGGCATGCAGGACTGAAGGTCACTGGAAAACCCAGAATAATCAACTCAAGAAAAGCTGATGAAATTGCAAGTAAGATCCTTAAACAGGAAGTAAGATCAAAATCAGATATAGCGGTACTTGTTCATGTCGAAGATGACACAACCAAAAGTATAGTCCATATCAGGAAGATACACCCTCCAGCACATGTTATAGTAATCAGTGAAGAGTATGGTGAATATAAAACACTGGAAGAAACATTCCACGGTCTTAATTATTTAAAGGGCTATTATTCGCATAAAGATAAACACAAAAAAAAATCGAAATAATATGGTATTCCTATGTTAGTGATCAATATAAAAAAATTAAAATTAATTCTTTTTTATGTTTTGTTAAGTAATATAATGAAATTAAAAAAGAATTTGACTGAATGAATTTTTCAATCATACATTAATTCTTTTTTATTTGAGCAATATCTCCAATAGTTGCTCCTCTAACTTTAGAATGTCCCAATCCATCTGCAGATACATCTTCATTTTTCTCAACTAATATTATGTTCATTAATTTCTCGATCTTTCTAGCAAGTTTAAGATCGGGAACCATTTTACCGGACTCAATTCTACTTACAACTGAAGCTTTTTCATAGATCTTTTCTCCAAGTTCTTCACGAGACCATCCTTTCCTCTCTCTTGCCTGCCTAACTATATCCTTAACATTTTCAACAACTTCTTCGGCTGGTTCTTTTGGTCTTTGTATCCTCCTAAGAGTCCCACCTCTAGGTGCTCCGGGTCTTTTTGGTTTAGGTGCTTCTCTTTGTACTTTACCAAATTTTGAGCATTCTTTACACGTAAGCATGATTGAACCATCTACTTTAGTTTTGATTGGTTCTTCTACTATTTTTTTTCCACATATCTCGCATCTCATGAGTAATCACTTTCATTTGTAATCATTATATAATCTATACCCCTATATTTAAATATTATTAAGGACAATAAATTGTGTAAATAATATTAAAGTCTTAAGAGTATTATTTTTTTTTATAAAAGTTAGGAGTGAGCGAGGATCATGGAAAACATGTCCCCAAATGTATTAAAAAAGATTGAAGACCTTAAAACGGAGATAAAAATCCTTAAAGAGGACAACACTAAAACTAAACGTAACCTAATGTGGAAAGTTAGGAAGCTCGAAAAGGATAAAGTCCTGATCGAAAATGAGAAAATGAGACTGGACAGAGAAGTTAAATCTCTTAGAGGAGAGATAGAAAGGTTCAGATCACCACCATTAGTGATTGCCACAGTAACTGAAGTTTTAGACGACGGTAGGGTAGTTGTAAAAAGCAGCACAGGCCCTAATTTTGTAATTGGATATTCACGATTCTTAGATGAAAAGTCACTTGAACCAGGAGTTCGTGTGGCACTTAACCAGCAGACATTCAGCATAGTACATGTTCTGCCTTCAGAGAAAGATCCTCTTGTAACTGGTATGGAAGTAGAGGAAAAACCAGAAGTTGCATATGAACAGATTGGAGGATTGGAAGATCAAGTAGTAGAAATAAAAGAAACTGTAGAACTACCTCTCAAAAGACCTGAACTGTTCATCAACATAGGTATTGAACCTCCTAAAGGAGTACTACTTTATGGTCCTCCTGGAACAGGAAAAACATTGCTTGCAAAGGCTGTTGCACATGAGACCAATGCAACTTTTATCAAGATAGTTGCATCCGAATTCGTTAAAAAATACATTGGTGAAGGTGCAAGACTTGTTAGAGGTGTTTTTGAACTTGCTAAGGAGAAATCCCCAAGCATAATATTCATAGATGAAATCGATGCAATAGCAGCTAAGAGACTTAAAAGCTCCACCAGTGGAGATAGAGAAGTTCAGAGAACACTTATGCAGTTACTTGCTGAGATGGATGGTTTTGAAGGTAGGGGTGATGTTGGAATTGTTGCTGCAACCAATAGACCAGACATACTCGATCCTGCTCTATTAAGACCCGGACGTTTTGACAGATTCATCGAAGTGCCTATTCCAAATGAAGATGGTAGACATGAGATATTAAAGATCCATACCAAAAAGATGACTTTGGATAAAGACGTGGATATAAGGCATATTGCATCACTTTCAGAAGGTGCATCTGGTGCTGATCTTAAGGCTATATGTACCGAATCCGGTATGTTCGCAATAAGGGAAGAAAGATCCACTGTTACTATGAATGATTTCATGGACGCTGTTGATAAGATAGTTGGCATGGAACATGATGAAGAGATGAAAAAAGAAGCAGGAGTTATGTTTGGATAAAAAACTCCAATATTTATTTTAATTAAATATTAAATTCAATTTTTTGTTCAGCCTGTGATGAACCCTATGAGCTCTGATTCGTGATGACTGATGGGCGATCTGAGGCTAATTAATTAAATTTTATCAATACATCTTTTTTAATAGATTAAAAAAAAATCAACTCAATTTTTTAATATAAAATGAACTAATTATTGAATTCAGATTTTAGATAATTTCATGACACTCTTAAGCAGATTATCCATATCACGGAATATCATCTCTTTTTCTAATTCAAGTATTATAGGCCTTTTAACTAATATTATTGGAATTTTAAGTTCAACTGCAGCTGATATCTTGGATGGGGTTCCTCCACTTTCACCACTTTCCTTGGTAATAACTACACAGGTAGCATATTCTTTCATAATAGCTTTATTGAATTCCTTTGAAAAAGTTCCTTGCATTGCAATAATGTTCTGACTAGGAATTCCAATTTCCAAACATTTTTTTATAGAATAAACCATTGGCAAAATTCTTGCAACAATTAATTCTGGTTTGATTATTTCGGTTATCTGTCTGAGGGTTGTAACACCTGCAAGATACATCATTCTAGCACCAGAATTTTCATTCATAAACTTCAATGCTTTTGTACCTGCTTCATGGAATGATGAAACTTCAAATACATTCTCATTTTTAGGAATCTTTATAGATGGCCTTTCATATCGTATATATTTTATTCCCGAGTTATGGGCTGCTTTCACAGCATTTATGCTTGCTTCAGATGCAAATGGATGTGTTGCATCAACCAACAGATCAATTTTATTTACTGATATTAGATCTGCAATTTCATGAACTCCTAAACGCCCAACAATAATCTCATCTGCACCAGCAGATACTGCAAGATCTCCACCATACTTGGTAGTTGTAGTTGCAATGACTTCAATATCTTCATGTTTAGCCAGATGATTTATGATGTGTACTGCATCAGATGTACCAGCCATAATTATTATCCTCATTTTATCACCTTTTCACTTATGAATTCTGTTAAGAATATGGAAGATGCTACGATAATGATTAAAATCCAATCAATGATTGAAATGGATGTTGTTCTAAATATATGCTGTAAATATGGTAAGTGANNGAATGAAGGACGCAATAACCGCAATTATTAATGTTTTATTTGGGAACATTCCCTTAGCTTTACAATTGAAAACATTGAATATTTGATACATAACAAAAACAGTGAATGCTACACTCATTGCACTTATTTTACTTGCTCCAGTAGTTAATTCATAGTAGTAGAGTGCAAGTGTCCCAATACTCATTACAACTCCTGCAATTCCTATTTTAATTAAATTTCTTTTGGGTATGATATTCCCATTACTTGGGGGTCGTTCCATAACATTTGCCTCAGAGGGTTCTACACCCAAAGATTGAGCTGGTGGTCCGTCCATTATTATATTTATCCAAAGTATTTGGATGGGATTAAAAGGTATTGGAAGACTCATGAGTGATGCACAGGTAATGGTAAGAATTGCCCCTATATTGGTTGAAAGCTGGAATTTAACAAATCTTTTTATATTATCAAAAATTGTACGTCCCTCTTTAACCGCTTCAACAATAGTTGCAAAGTTATCGTCTTGAAGCAACATATCTGAAGATTCTTTGGCCACGTCAGTACCAGAACCCATTGCAATACCTATGGCTGCCTTTTTAAGTGCGGGAGCATCATTCACCCCATCACCAGTCATTGCCACTACTTGTCCAGAAGATTTTAGAGCTTTGATTATACGAACCTTCTGTTCTGGAAATACTCTTGCATAGACACTTATATTTTGAACAATTTCTCTAAATTTTTCATCATCTATTTTATCAAGATCAGGTCCGGTCAATACATTTCCATCCCCTAAAATACCAATTTCAGAGGCTATTGCTGCTGCTGTGTCTTTATTATCTCCAGTTATCATTACTACTTTGATGCCAGCTTTTTCACATAATGCAACCGCTTCTTTTGCTTCTTTCCTTGGAGGATCCATCATCCCTACAAGCCCAACAAATACCAGATCACTTTCAAGTGCTTCTCTATTTTCAAAATCTTCATCGGGTCCTAATTTTCGATAAGCAAGTGCAAGAACTCTAAGAGCTTCAGATGTCATGCCTTTAAGATCTTCGAGTATTTCCATTCTATTGTTATGGGTTATCCCATAGAATTCTCCATTCTCTTCAACATATTTACATCGTTCTATTATTATCTCTGGTGCACCCTTGATTAGCACATATTTATCTCCATTGAACTGATTTACAGTGGTCATTCTCTTTCTTTCACTGTCTAGAGGTATTTCAAAAATCCTCTTATGTTTTTTTTCAAGTTCTTCCCTACTGTAATCATTTTCTTCTGCATAAATCAGCATTGCACCATCTGTTGGATCACCAATAATGTTACCTTTATAAATACTGGAATTGTTACATAGTGCAGCTATTTTAAATGCCATTTCAGGTGCTGTTATCTTTGTTTGGCGAACTTTCATCTTATTTTTTGTAAGTGTACCAGTTTTATCAGTACATATTGTTGAACAAGACCCTAAAGTCTCTACAGCAAGTAGTTTACGTACAACCGCATTACTCTTTGCCATTCTCTGCATTCCCAATGCTAATGTTAGAGTCATGATAGCAGGTAGTCCTTCAGGTACTGCTGCTACAGCAAGGGAAACTGCTGTTAAGAAATTTGTAACTAATGGTACGCCCTTGAATAGTTGAAGTGCAAAGATACTTGTACAAACAACAAGTGCAATTAAACCCATTAGTTTACCAAGACCATGTATTCTATCTTGTAATGGTGTTTTTTCTTCTTCTCCTTGTATCAATTCAGCAATTTTACCTATCGCTGTATTCATCCCTATCTCAACAACAACACCCCTTGCCCGTCCAGATGACACATAAGTGTCCATAAATACCATATTGTTTGTATCAATCTCAGATATAGCATTTGCATCCTTTTTTGAGGGTTTTGATTCTCCTGTAAGGGCTGATTCATCCATCAGAAGATCATGACTTTTTAATAATTTCATATCTGCAGGTACATTGTCCCCCTCTTCGAGTTTAACAATATCCCCAATTGTTAAATCACTTGCAACAACCTTTTTGGTATTCCCATCACGTATAACAATAGCCATAGTGGAGGTCATATTTTTAAGTTGTTCCATTGCATTTTCAGCACGGTTTTCTTGTATAAAACCAACTACAGCATTTAAAATAACCACAATAAGGATAACTACAGCATCTGTTCTGTCTCCCACTAATGCAGCTGCTGCAGCTGCAATTATAAGTAAAATTATGAGAAAATCCTTGAACTGACTTAAAAACTTAGTTAAAGGGCCTGGTTTTTCCTCTTCTATCAATTCATTTTTTCCATAGATTTTTACTCTTTTTAATATCTCTTCACTAGTTAAACCATCATAATTAGACTCCAATACCTTCAATGTCTCATTGATACTGCTATTCTGCCATTTCATAATATACACTTCTTGTAAAATATCGCCTTTTTGTAATTGATAAGCTTCAAACTAGCATCAGAGTTAATAAATTCTGTTGAAAGTGGTTTTATAATTAAATCAGCACCAACAGATTCTGCAACCTTTTTTATGTGATTTTGAAGTTCTTCAGGAGGACGTATTGAGTAAATTAAAGTTGCACCACTGTATATGTCCAAGTTAGGGTTGGTGATATCATCGACTACAACTTCATCATGGTAAGGTTTAATATCTGTCATGATGATATCCATGTTAAGATGTTCTTTTAATGTTAAGGCAACCAGTGGGAAACCTCCTACACCAACCTCAACAATGAGTGAAGCATCTTTATAATTCGCTATGATATATTCTGAAAAGTCTTTCCACATTTTTTTACCACTTTACTGGAGAAATTTATGATAATAAGAGAATTTAAACGCCCGGACGTTAAAAGAGTCCTTGAAATTGAAATAGCGTCTTTCAGTGACCCCTATCCTGCCAACATTCTTGTTGATATATACAACTTGGGTGCAGGATTCCTTGTTGCCCAGGAGAATAATAGAGTAGTGGGATATATTATATTTTGGATCAAATATGAAGATGAAGGACATATAATATCTATTGCAGTAGACAAAAATCACAGAAGACAAGATGTTGGATCAAAACTAGTTGAAACCAGTCACGAAGCCTTCAAAAAGTTCGGCGTTAAAGTGATTAAACTCGAAGTGAGGATTGGGAATAAAGGTGCTAGGAAATTCTATAGTAAAATGGGTTTCAAGGAAGAAAAGATCGTTGAAGATTATTATGAAGACCGTGAAGACGCTGCAATTATGAGCAAAATCTTAGAATACTAGTATGATTAATTGATTCGTAATAAATTAAATCTTATTTATTTGATATTTGTAATAACCTAATTAATAAACTAAGTAAAATAAACTAACTGATTAAGATCATGAAAGATTCATGATAAAAAAATCTAATTAACTATCAGTTACAAATTTATGATGATCAAATGGTGTTATACCTTGATTGATCAGTAACTCAAATTTTAATTTACAATTAAATTTAACCGGTGATGAAATGCTAAAAGAGGCCAAATTAGCTTTAGAAGATGGTACAATACTTAAAGGAGAAGGGTTCGGTTTTGAAACCATTAAAACAGGAGAAGTGGTTTTTGCAACTGGGATGACCGGATACGTTGAATCACTAACAGATCCATCTTACAAAGGTCAGATTCTAATGTCAACATACCCTTTACAAGGTAATTATGGAATATCAAGAGATTGGTTCCAATCCGATGGAATAAAGGCAGAAGGATTTGTTGTAAGAGAACAAAATAAATATCCTTCCCATAGACTCTCAAAGGAAAATTTACCAGATTTCTTAGAGGAATATCAAATACCAGGAATCAGCGGGATTGATACTAGATATTTAACCCTTAAGATTAGACGTCATGGAGCCATGAAAGGAGCAATTTCAACAGAAGAAATTGAGGACGCTGAACTTTTAAAACTAATAAATGAACAGGAAAATATAGAAGATATAGACTTGGTTGGCACAGTAGCTGTAAGAAAACCCAAAATTATAGGTGAAGAACTTAAACACCGTGCAGCGATCCTTGACTGCGGTATAAAAAAGAACAGTATTGATTCTCTATTAAAAAGGGGAATAGGGGTTGTTGTTCTGCCCTATAATACGGGATACAAAGAAATTTTAGAATATGATCCCGAAGCTCTGCTTGTTTCAAGTGGGCCCGGAAACCCTACTAGAGTTACAGAAGCAGCTAAAACAGTTAAAAATCTTTCACACAAACTACCTATTTCAGGTATATGTTTAGGTCATCAGATCATATCCCTTGCTTTTGGTGCTAAAATCAATAAGATGAAATTTGGGCATAGGGGAATAAACCAGCCTGTAAAAGATCTCATAACAGGTAAAGTTACAATAACATCCCAAAATCATGGTTTTACTGTTGATGCAGATTCATGTAAAGATTTACCTATTAAAATTAACCAAGTAAACCTAAACGATGGAACACCAGAAGGTATTGAACATGAAGAACTTCCAATTTCAAGTGTACAATACCATCCTGAGGCAGGCCCCGGACCTAACGATTCGGATAATTACTTTGATAACTTCCTCAAAGTTTTAAAGGAATATTAGATAGTTTATGAGAATAATACATCCACATGAATTTTAAGTCAGTATAATTTAACTTTAATAAAAAAAATAATCAATTAAAGGAATATTTGTTAATTGTAGGATATAAAAATTAAAAAATTTATTAAAAGGTAGAGGATCATAAATGCCAAGGGACAAAGACATAAAAAAGGTTCTTATCATTGGTTCAGGACCCATACAAATAGGTCAAGCTGCAGAATTTGATTATTCAGGTTCTCAAGCATGCAAATCTCTCATGGATGAGGGAATTGAAACCGTGCTTGTGAACAGCAACCCCGCAACCATACAGACAGATGTGGACATGGCTGACACAGTATATGTGGAGCCACTGACTCCTGAAATTGTAGCGAAGATAATAGAGAAAGAAAAACCAGATGCCATACTTCCAACAATGGGTGGACAAACAGGATTGAATGTTGCAACTGGACTTGAAAAAATAGGGGCCCTAGAGGGTATCCGAGTCATAGGATCCACCATTCAAACCATTAGAAATGTTGAAGATAGAAATCTTTTTGGAAATTTCATGATGGAACTGGACGAACCAATACCACATTGCAGGGCTGTTACTTCGATCGAAGAATCCATTGAAGCTGTTGCAGAAATAGGTTACCCAGTTATTGTTAGACCAGCATTCACATTAGGTGGAACAGGTGGCGGTGTTGCATACAACGAGAAGGAACTTATCGAAGTTGCAACAAGAGGAATTGATATGAGCTTTATAAATCAAGTACTCATCGATGAATCTGTTATTGGTTGGAAAGAGTTTGAATATGAAGTAATGAGAGATAAAAACGATACTTGTATAATTGTGTGTAACATGGAAAACATGGATCCAATGGGTATACACACAGGTGAAAGTGTTGTTGTTGCTCCATCACAAACGCTTTCAGACGTTGATAATCAAAGGTTAAGAAATGCTTCAATTAAAATCATAAGAGCCTTGCATATCCAAGGGGGATGTAATATTCAATTTGCATTTAATGCAGAAACAGGTGAGTATAAAGTTATTGAAGTAAATCCTAGAGTAAGTCGTAGCAGTGCATTAGCATCAAAGGCAACTGGTTATCCTATAGCAAAAATATCTGCCAAAATATCTGTTGGAATGACCCTCGATGAGATTCAAAATGATATCACCAAGGAAACACCAGCATCATTTGAACCATCCCTAGATTATGTGGTTGCAAAAATCCCAAGATGGCCATTTGACAAATTTAAAGGAGTAAAAAGGAAGATAGGAGTTCAAATGCAATCCACTGGTGAGGTGATGGCTATTGGAAGAACCATTGAAGAATCACTTCACAAAGCCATAAGATCCCTTGATATTGGAAAGTATGGATTTGTAGAAGTTCCTTATACAGATGATCTTCTGAAAAATGCAACAGATGAAAGAATTTTCCATCTGTACACCGCACTCAAATCTGGAAGGGAAATTAACGAAATTCATGACATAACACAGATAGATAAATTCTTTTTATATAAAATACAGAGCATAATAAATTTTGAAGATTATCTAAATAGTTTAAGCCCTGAAGAAATTCTTAAACATGATAATTTATTAAAAGCAAAAAGGATGGGATTTTCTGATGCTATACTCTCTCAGATAACTGGATATAAAGAGAAATATATACGGGATCATCGGAGGGAAACAGGGATCATACCAACATATAAAATGGTTGACACTTGTGCTGCTGAATTTGAAGCAAAAACCCCATATTACTACGGAACCTATGAAGGTGAAGATGAAGTAGCTGTTTCTAATAATAAAAAAGTTGTAATTATTGGTGCAGGTCCTATAAGAATTGGACAAGGGATAGAATTTGATTATTGTTGTGTTCACGCATCCTTAGCTTTGAAAGATGAAGGAATAGAGACCATTATTATAAACAATAATCCTGAAACTGTGAGTACAGATTATGATATTTCAAACAAACTTTATTTCGAACCATTGACGCTCGAAGATGTGATGAGCATAATGGATAAAGAAAAACCGGATGGAGTTGTTGTCCAATTTGGAGGTCAAACTTCAATTAACTTGGCAGTTCCACTTGCTGAAGAGGGCATTCAAATATTGGGAACAGCTCATGAAAGTATCGATCGTGTTGAAGATCGGGAACGTTTCACAGAAGTTTTAGATCTTCTTGAAATACCCCAAGCAGAGTATGGAATTGCATACTCCTTTGAAGATGCAAGACTGGTTGCAAAAAGGATAGGATTCCCCGTCCTTGTAAGACCATCCTATGTACTGGGTGGAAGGGCTATGGAAATTGTATACGACGATACCAAACTCAAAGAGTATATGAAAGAAGCTGTAAAAATTTCCCCAAAACACCCTATCCTTGTAGATAAATTTCTTGAAGATGCAATCGAAATCGATGTAGATGCATTATCAGATGGAGAAGAAGTATTTATAGGTGGCATAATGGAACACATAGAAGAAGCTGGAGTTCATTCTGGTGATTCTGCATGTGTAATCCCTCCACAAAGCCTCTCAAAGGACGTTCTTAAAACTATTAAAGGATACACAACCAAGCTGGCATTGGAACTCCAAGTAATCGGACTAATGAATATACAATATGCTGTGAAAGATGATAAAGTCTACATAATTGAAGCCAACCCAAGAGCAAGTAGAACAGTCCCATTCGTTAGCAAAGCGGTAGGGGTGCCTCTTGCAAAAATAGCAGCTAAGCTAATGGTAGGATACAAGCTTAAAGATATGGGATTACGGGATGAAATTAAGATAAACCATGTTGCAGTGAAAGAATCCATATTCCCATTCATAAAACTTCCAAAAGCAGATTCAATTCTAGGTCCTGAAATGAAATCTACTGGAGAAAGTATGGGAATCGATGAAAACTTTGGTATTTCATATTACAAAGCTTTGTTATCTGCAGGCATGGAATTACCTAAAAAGGGACGTCTTTTTATAAGTGTTAGAGATTCTGATAAAAATAGTATCAGAGACATAGTTGAAATTGCTGAAAATTTAGGATTTGAACTCGTAGCAACAGAAGGAACTGCAAATGCTGTTGAGGAATATGTCAATATAGCTACCATAGGAAAAGTGAGCCAACCATCACCAAATATTAAGGATGCGGTTGTAAATGGAGAAATAGACCTCATTATCAACACCCCCTCCGGAAAACAGTCAGCTGACGATGGATTTTATATTAGGAGAATGGCTGTTGAACTTGGAATACCATATGTTACAACACTTGCAGGTGCACGTGCAGTATTAAATGCAATAGAACATGTTAAAGAAGGAGATATAGAAGTTAAATCATTAAATGAATATCATGATTTGCTATGATAATCCACTTCTTCAATTCATCCTATTTTTTTAAAATTTCAATAATATTCAGGCCTTCCAATATTATTTAAATTAACAAATTCTTTTTTTAAAAACTTTATAATTTATTTGTTTTAACCTAGTTAAAAAATACTAAAAATAATAAATACTACAATAAAAATAGTTTAATCCAATGATCACAATCAAAAATGCCCGGGTTCTATGTGGGGATGACATGGAAGTTCAAAGAACTAACATAATAATTGATGAAAATGAGATTGTGGAGTTATCTAACAGAGTTGAGAAAGGACGGATAATAGATGGAAACGGGTGTGTTGCCAGTCCTTCATTAATAAATTCTCATGTTCATATTGGAGATTCTGTTGCAAAGGATGTTGGAGATGGTGAACCAATAGATAAAATTGTAAAACCTCCTAGCGGTATAAAGCACCGCATACTATCTGAAACTTCTCCAGAAGATATGATTAAAGCTATGCAAGGTTCTATGGAATACATGTTAAAAACAGGCACCACAACATTTGTTGATTTTCGTGAAGGGGGTTTCGAAGGTATTAATATCCTTAAAAAGGCATCCAAAACTATTCCAATAAGGAAGATAATCCTTGGTAGGCATGATTCGTTCTTTGAGGAAAATTCAACATTATTAGAACTCGAAAAAACTGCGGAAAAACTCCTTAACATTTGTGATGGAATAGCTTTAAGTGGATTTGGTGAAATTGAAGATGATGTAGCTTCAGCCATTACCAAAGTATGTCGAAAACATTCTAAACCCTCATCGATACATGTTGCAGAATATGAAGATCTTCAAACTGAATCATTAAAAATTAAGGGTAAAACAGAAGTTGAAAGGGCTTTAATTGAGGGTTTTAACCTATTAATACATGTTACTGCCCCATTAAAAGATGATTTAAAACTTATTAGTGAAATGAAAATCCCTGTTGTTAGTTGTCCCAGGTCTAATGGTTCACTGGGAGTTGGAATCCCACCAATAATGGACATGATTGACAGAGGAATAAATGTATGCCTAGGAACTGATAATATTATGTTAAACTCACCAAATATGTTTAAAGAAATGGAATATGCTCTTAAAGTTACAAGAGGATATTATAAAACATATCTTCCACCTTTAGAAGTGTTTAAGATGGCTACTTTGAATCCTGCAATGGCTTTGGGTCTTAACTTAGGTTCCATAGAAGAGGGAAAAATTGCAGATATTATGCTTGTAAACGGAATGTCCGGGAATCCTATACTCTCATTGATAAATAGAACAGAACCAGAAAACATAAAAACTTTAATTAAAGAGGGAAATATTGTATTTGAAAGATAGATACTATCACAAATTTTTTCAAATATTTATGATCATAAAAAAAAAATTCTGCTAGTTAACGATTATTAAGATTTTGATAAAGTATGAAAAAATGATCAAAATTTTTAAAATATAAAATTATGAAATAAAAACGATGATAACATGTTAGATATCAAACTATTCAGGGAAAATCCTGATTTAATCCGCAAATCAGAAAAAAAACGTTTCAGAGATACAGAAAATGTTGAAAAAGTTATTGAATATGATACACTTTGGAGAAACGGACTTAAAAAATTGAATGAACTTCGTGCTGAAAGGAATAAAATGTCCAAATCTTTTAATGAAGCTAGAAAACAGGGCAAAGATGAATTAAAAATTCTTCAAATAAAAGCTAAGGAAGTTTCAGGAGAAATTGTCCAGTTAGAACCAAAGATTGCTGAATTTATTGAAAAAAGGGACGAATACCGTTACAAAATCGGCAACATTGTTGAGGAAGAGGTTCCAGTTTCAAGAAAAGAAGAAAACAATTTATTAATATCAGAAGAAGGTTTAATTCCTTCCTTCAATTTTACACCATCAAACCATGTGGATTTAATTGAAGGTATTGATGGAGCAGAGTTTAAAAAAGCTGCAGAAATTTCTGGTTCACGGTTTTACTATCTAAAGGCCGATATGGTCTATCTTAATATGGCATTGTTGAAGTTTGCCGTTGATATACTTTCTGAAAAAGGTTATACACCATTTCAAACACCTTTTTTCATTAAACATGATGTAATAAAAGAAACAGCAGAGTTAGCCGATTTCGAAGAAACATTGTACAAAATTGATGGAGAAGATCTATTCTTGATTGCAACTTCAGAACAAACACTTGCTGCATTACACAGAGGTGAAATAATAGATGAAAAAACCTTACCACGTAAATACTGTGGTATTTCATCATGTTTTCGTAAAGAAGCAGGTTCCCATGGCAGAGATACCCTAGGCATATTCAGGGTTCATCAGTTTGAAAAAATTGAACAGTTCATATTTTGTAGTGAAGAAGATTCAAAAGATATGCATCAGACTCTTTTGGAGAATGCAGAACTTATTTATAAAAAACTTGGACTTCCATATAGAATTGTTTCTATAGTTTCAGCTGAACTCAACGATAATGCTTCCAAAAAATATGATATTGAAGGTTGGTTCCCCGGTTCCAATACATATAGAGAATTAGTATCATGCACCAACTGTAAAGATTATCAGGCACGCAAATTAAATGCCCGATATGGAATTCAAGGAGATTCTAACTCTTTAAAAATGTGCCATACACTAAACAGTACAGCTATTGCTACAGAAAGAACAATTTGTTGCATATTAGAAAATTACCAACAAGAAGATGGTACTATCCTTATCCCTGATGTATTAATTCCATACATGAACGGGAAAACAATAATTGGTCGTTAAATCTACATTTAATGTACAGTTGATTTGATATAACTAAAGTAGATATAAATGATTAATAAAATTTCTCTTTTTCCTTATTTTTTTCCATAAAATTTAATATATATATCCTACATATATTCGTATTAATCACAGATGGGTTATAACGATAATATGATAACAATTCCTATCTAATGATTATATTAGAGATTTTAACGATATTTAAAATCAGAGATTCAATTGAAGGATTAAAATTTGTAACTAAGAGACTTAAAGTGTAGAATTTGAATATTATTTGTGGAAAAACTTTGAATAAAACTGATGAAAGCATTTATCAGTTCATAATAAATATAAAATCATAACATATTAGGGAATATTCATAATAATACATTATTTCTTCTTTAATAGTTTATTAAGAATTTAAGATTGTTAGAATAATTAATATGAATTTAAATCCTAAAAAAATCATTCATATCATTAAATATTTAAGATATTCTGTAATTAAGAAATAAAATTTTAATTGAATATTTATATGATATGAGAACCCAAATAACCATAGAATTCATTACGATTTAATGAGTACTATAGTGGGTACTTTATTTATTCAATATGAGAGGTGAACCTATTGTACAAAAAAATACTTTTACCAACAGATGGTTCAGAATATGCTAACAAAGCAGCAGAACATGCAATATGGATCGCACATGCAAGTGGTGCAGAGATTATTGCATTGAATGTCATAGAGACTTCTTCACTTGTTGGATTACCTGCTGAAGATCTTATTGTTAGAATAAAGGAAATGTTAAAAGAAGAAGGCCGAATAGCGCTTGATCATATATATGAGATGGCAAACAAAAAAAACATAGAGGAAGGGGATTTGAAAGTTACTCTAAAAACCGAGGAAGGTTCTCCTGCAGATGCAATATTAAAAACTATTGAAAAAGAGAACATTGATTTGGTTGTTATGGGAACATCGGGGAAACATGGCCTTGACAGATTTTTACTTGGAAGTGTGACAGAGAAAGTAGTTAGATCTGCAAAAATTCCTGTTTTAGCAGTTCATGTGGATTAAATTAAAGGATGAACGATTATTTTTTAATTGATTCTACCTATCAATTTTATAAATTATGGATGTAGGTGTTAAAATGTTAGTAAATGAAATAATGGCAGAGGATATATATTTTGTCCATGTCCCAGGTAACCGTACAAACGCCCTGGAAATAATGAGAGAAAAAAAGGTTTCAGGGTTACCTGTTGTTAAGAATGGCACTAATGAACTTGTTGGAGTGTTAACAAGAACAGATTTAGTTGAAAATCCTGATGAAGAACAAATAGCACTTATAATGTCAAGAAATATTGTTACAGCTTCACCGGATGATGATGTGAAAGATGTGGCAATTAAAATGATTGATAACAACATTAGAAGGGTACCAATAATTAAGGATGGATCACTTGTTGGATTAGTCACTGCATCTGATCTGGTAAATAAAGCTTTATGGAAAATGGATATCCAAGATCCTGCTGAAAATTATATGATCCAAAAAATCCCTACAAGTTGGGATGGAACACCTCTAAATGTAGCCTTCGAGATAATGAGATATTACAAACTCAAAGTTCTTCTTGGATTGAACAACGATGGTAAACTATCAGGCATACTCACTGAAACAGATTTCATTGAGGAAAGTGAAGTAGTATCCGAGAGAACTGTGCACAACACATCTGTAGGTACTGAAGGAGATAAATGGTCTTGGGATAGTAAAAGTGTACTTTATGTAATTAAAAATCATCTGAAATTCTCTGACAAGACAATTAAAAATGTTGCAAATTCAGATTTGGTTATCACAACCACAAAAACTTCTGTACAAGAATGTGCTAATAAGATGAGACAGAGGAATATTGAACAGATTCCTGTGATTGATGTAGAAGGAGACCTTGTCGGACTTGTAAGGGCAGTTGATTTAATAAAAGCCATAAGCGATTAAAATGTCAGAAACACCTATAATAAAAATTAAATCAGAACCTGAAATCATAAGAATTATTGCCAAGAGAAAAGGAGATGTTTCAATAGAAACCATCAACCTTCGAATAATAATGGCAAATTTATGGTGGGAAGGATCACCTGAACTTGAAACATTTTTTAATGTAATGGAACTCAAAATCAAAAAAGCTTTGAATGAAGTTTATCCTCATGAAAAAATGAGTATTGATTATAATTATTCTGCTGACGATGCCCTTGAAGATGCATCAAAAATTTTAGTGAAAATTACAGATATTAAAGCCGATGGAGTTGACATTGACATTGGAGGAAGGTTCATAACTCTTGATGGAACAGATTCACGTGGATTTTTCAAGAAAATGACTAGTTTCAGAAGAAAATTCACCAAAGAAATTCGTAAGGAAATTTAAATATACTTATAAATTAATTTTTTTTAAATTCCAACCAATAGTAATATTAAATTTATTAATTGGCAAGATCATTATTAAATTTTCTTCTTATGCTTGGTAAAACTTTAACTAACAAGTTTTCTGCATCTTCTTTATCTATTACACGTCTTGCTACTATTTTACCCATTTTAAATATAGTTACGTTTCTGTCATTGGTTTCAAGCATTGCTATTCCCATCTCAACTGAACATTTGACATCCCCTAATTTTTCCAACTCTTTGCACGTTTTTGCTATGTTAATAGTATAAGGAAGCTCCGTTTCAAACATTATCTTATTTTTCTCGTCTTTGCACGGTTTATAAACTACTATATCTTTTTTTGAATCCCCATAGCTTCCAATGTCAAGACTAACTCTTTTAAATCCTACTGCCTTCAATTCAGTGCCTATATGATTTAAAATGCCAGTAGTGAGGATTTTATTAACATTTTCCAATTCTATTAGTGCATTACCATTTTGGTCTCTTACACGAACAATTTCGGATCCTGAAAGCCCCTTTAAAAGAGATTCTGCATAGGTTATCCGATTTATCTTCTTGGAAGTTATTTCACTATTTTTTGATATTCTGGTAGCCATACAAGTTGTTGATTTTGAATAGTTTATATTAAGAATTTCAAGAGCATTTTTAACATCTTCACTTGTAAATCCTGCTTTTACTAATGGACTCTTAATATTTTTATCATAATTTACCATTATTCCTGGTCTATCTTCTAAAAGGTCTGTTATATTCGTTCCATCCACTACTACAAGATTATTTTTATCAGCAATCTCTATTATCTTAGAATACATCTTATTTTTACAGATGTAACATCGGTTTGGAGGATTAGATGTGAATGTTGTGTCGTTTAGATAGTTTTCTTTTACAATTGAATGTTCAATACCGATTGCCTCTGCAATTTTTATTGCATTTGCTATACAATCCGTTGGCATCACACCATTGTCTATTGTGACTGCTAGTGATTCCTTAGAAACATTAGATGCAACATATGCCACGAGTGAGCTATCTGCCCCTCCAGAAAATGCTATTAATACTTTTTTATCCTTTAGATAATCTTTAAGTTGTTCTATCTTCTTTTCTAATTCCATATGTATCTTCCCATGGTGATAATCATCTAATTTTTTATAAATTTAAAAATACTTGCCTATTATTTAGATTTGAATTTTATGATTTATTGAGGTTATTAACATATTTCAGGACCTTAATGGCATCCTCTTTTTTAATATCAACTTTGTTTTCTTGAAAAAATTTGTGAATCGTATTGATCTTTTCGGTTCCAAAGTTTGAATCTTTAAAAACTTGATTATATGTTCTTTTCGGGTAATATATGGATTTAGCAGTTTTTATTAGTATTTTAAATTCTTCTTCATTGAGTATACCTTTGTCCTTTGCTGCTTTGAAAGTATAATTCATACTGATTAATGCTTCAGATAGTTGTTCTAATGTTTCAGGGTTAATTACAACAGCTACATCATCATCAGATTCAACAACACCCGATCTATAATCTTCATATACTTGACCTATGCCAATCATTCCAAAATCATCCAGCTCAGATGCCCTTAAAGCACCCATACTTGCACCTCCAACCACAATAATATCATTATTAATTGCTTTTAATATTTCTTTATGAGATACTGCTGGTTCTTTATGGAATACACCATCTATAATAACAATAATATCCGGATTATCCTTTAAAACATTCATAATATCACCTCTCGCAACTGGAGGATGATATTCTGCTTTAAGAATTTTATTAGCTTCATCAGATGACAATGAAGGACCAATAAATACTATGATCTTCTTATCTGTATTCAAATTAGCTGACTCCCTATACTTTTAAATCTATTATTTATAAAAATAATTAAATTAATTATATTCTTATTTATGGGTTAATCCAATTTAATATTTTATTGTTACTCAAATAATTCGAAAATAACTTTTAGCTAATAAAAAGTTTAATATTTTGTTAACCCAATGAAAACAAAGATTATACAAGAGGATTTACATAATATAATCTCAAATAATTGAACTTGTTGAAAATAGAAAATTCTCATGGATTTAATTCATTATGAAGTTTTTTAAGTCTAGTAATTGCAGGATGATCTTTACCAAACATTTTTTTCCATTTCTCTATGACAAATTCCAAGTCTACTTCAACAGTTCCATTAACTAGGTTGTCTGCATGGGCAACTATCTTCTCCTCTAAAGTGTGAGGCATATAATCTCCTGGTGGGAGCCCGAGTATTTTTGCTTCATTAGGAGGAATTCCAGCACCTATATGTTTAATAGTGATTTTAATAATGTTCTCGGGAAAATTAAGGCTTTTTAATATTTCCGCTCCTTCAATAGCATGTTTGATTGTGTGAGTTTTTGTCCTGCCAATATCGTGAAGCAAAGCCCCTGTTTCAATTTGTTCCATATCTATGCTGGATCCGGTTTTATCCATAAAATTAGAAGCCATATCCTGAGCTTTATTGGATACTGCCATAGAATGTTCGATTATATAAAATGGACAGTTGAAATCTTTCAAAATAGTTATTGGCTTTAATTTCAAGTGTTCTCCTCAATAATAATTTATTCCAATAATCTAAATTAGAAATTAATTTAAAATAAAAAAAAAATATGTAATGGAATTTTTTAGGCTATTCTCTCCATCATCTGTTTGAGCTCTACTATTATAGTAGAATTGTCTTGATATTCAAGTGAACCGCCACAGTTTGGACATTGGAAGTTATTTTCTGATGCTTCTTCAAATTTGTATCTATGTCCATTTACACGGCATAAAAAGAACATATTTTCTTCTTCATATTCTAGAGATTCTTCAATTTCTCTTGAAAACTTTTCATATTTCTTGCTTATTATTTCTGATACCTTTTCTTGCTCAAAATTCCAGCTGTAAGTATACCACTGTGTTTCCGGATCCTTGCTTCTTTTGTAAGTTGCTATCCCTGCATCGTATAATTTGTATAATACCCTTCGTACAATATTCAACCTAATTTCAGTTTCTTCTGCAATTTCTTCATCGGTTGTTTTTCCTTTCAACATACATTCAATGATAGAAACACTACTTTTTTCATCATTGGTAATGTCCATAAGAATTTCTTGAACTGTTGGATCACTAAGCATTTACTGCCCCTCCTATTATATGACCTGTTCAACTCCGAATAATGGAAGATTTCATATAAACAATTCATAGTTATCTATTGAATCATTTGAAATTCCCTAATCTTAGAGCATTAATACATGTATTAAATACCAATTAATCTAATTAGAATTTATTACAAAACCCCTATTATCCAAAGTCATGAATATATAGTTTATTACAAAATACTAAATCAACGAATACTTAAAAAAACCTATAGCTTCGTATACAATTTGGTATGTAACTTTGGTAATGATCTGTATACATCAAATAGTATTTATAATTTTTGAAGCCCTATTTAAGTCAATAAAAAGAGAATATAAATAAGTCATTGGTGCTTTCTAATGATAATTGCAGGAGTATGTGTCATTGAATCCAACATCTCAACAGTCACCCCATTGATATCACCTTTAAACATATTTTCCATATCATAAACTGTTTCTATATCTTTCTCATTATGTTTATGATAATCTTCAGCCATTTTAGCTATTTTAAGAGCTTTATCTAGTTTTTGTGGTGTTGAAACACCCAATGGTGTGGGTCCTAATAAATTACCAAACCTACCAAGTAAATATCCAAAAAATCCAAGATTTGATTTAATATCATCCAATGCAATCGGAAGTGAAGTAAATGGTTTTCCCATTATTTCATAGCATGCATCTGTATCAATTATCATCACAGTCACATCTATTTTAAGTTCACGGAGTATCTTACCGGAAATATCACGAGAAACACCCCCAGGATCTTCTGGTAATAACGATACCATGGATCCTGGAACATTACTCAAATCCACACCAGCCTCAGATGCAGGTTTAAGTGCATGTTTCAAACCATAATACTCTAAAATTACTTTTTTATGGATTCGAGCTTCTGGTGGAAGTTTTCTTAAATTTTGAATAGTTCTACTTTTTATTCTGAAAATTGGCCCCAAAATGTATCCCCATATATATTTAGACCATACATCCGCCAATAAAAATGATAAAATGGACGCTTGAAATTCAGATTCATCAACAAGACGGCCTTGAGACACAGAAATAGGAGTTTCTGAGATCACAAGAAAATCACCCTCCTGAAGGAATTCCGCTGCATTCTCAATAATAATATCGTAAGATTCGTTTGGTTTGATATAATCTGTTGTAACAGGAATCAAAGTATATTCATCTTGATATGTTTCAGAACAATTAGTTTCCAATTTATTTTTACGTTTTCTCATTAAGTTTACCTTTAAAAATTAATTTGAAATAAAACATTCTTGTAAAAATTATTCTATACGTGTTTTTAGTATTTAAAAAAAGGTTAAGTAGAATTATACTTTGATTATCCCTTTATAGGTGGAGCCCATACCTTAAGATCAATACCCTCAATAATAGCTCTTTTACCAACAAGCTGGACAACTACCCCTGAATGTACTTTCTGCATCATACAGTGTCCGGGAAGGAATCTAATAGTTTCACCAACATCTGGTAATTTACCATCTATAATACCTTCAAATCCTCCAACCATACACACACCAATGTCCATATAATCAAATTTTACCTCTTCATCGATTCTATGACAAGGACCTATCATATGGACCGTTATTAACCCATTATCCTCGTCTAATATCTTTGCAAAATGTATTATTGGACATCCAAGTGGTCTGTATTTTATTATATCCCCTTTCTTGAGTTCTTTTTTTGTAAACGGATAAAGAACTTCCCTACAAGAATGTTCCCCAGACAGTGGATTTAAAACAAAATCTGCTTCATATCCATCTAATAATCCGATAGGCTTTTTCTCGGGGAGTAATATATTTTCTTCACGGAGTATTTCCTCGAGTTCGTTTCTGTTTTCGTTGAATACTTCTTGGTATAAGAATTTACACTTTCTAAGTTCTGTTCCCTTTTTCAGAAGTGAATATCCAAACTCATCACAGCGTGCATATCCACATATTCCACAGTTAAAACCAGGAAGTAATTTTATAACCTTTGATCTCTGATCTGAATTAATGGAAGTGTTCGTCATAAATTTTCCCCTGTATTTGGAGCCTATCTTATTCTCCTTCGTAAGTCTGGAATCCATCTATTCTTCGAAGTATTCCCCTGTGATATTTTTTATTAACTTTAGTCTCACCCACACATAAAGTACAAACTGCAAGGGGTGCAGAATGCCTTAATTTTTCTTCATCAAGAGATACTTCAGGTGATTTGACTATTTCCTCAGCTAGTTCAATACATCCTTGACCAGAAAGTCCATTAGCCTCTATCACTTTGCAGTGAGGGTTAACTTCGAGTATTCTTTCTCTGAATATTTCCCTTTCAGCTTGTGATATCATATCTCCCTTGGTTACGACGGCAATATCTGCTGTACTCAAGAATGGACCTACTTTCAGAGGCGTATTTGGGCCACTAGTAGCATCTATAACACAAACTCCAAGGCTATTCACAGTATAAGGGGCACAACGATGACATAATCCTGCAGTTTCAACAATGAGATATTCTGAATTATTTTCATCTGCCCAGTCGATCATATCTTCGATGTTGTAGATGGCAAAATGGTCTGGACACATGTCCATTGCTAGACCTACTTTGGTTGGTATGCCTATTTTTTCAAATTTTTTACCATCATCTGTAAAGAGACAATCAATTTTAACTACAGCTGAATTTAAACTCCTCTGCTTTAGGTTTCGAAGTGCATGTATGAGTACAGCTGTCTTTCCTGAACCAGGGGTTCCTGCTACAATTACCATCTTCATAATCCTATATCCCCCATTTCAACATCTTCTATAACCTCACCATGCCTCACTTTATCTCTTAAACTCAACATAAATTCATCAATCTTGTTTAATTTTTTGGAAAGAGATTTTTCAGCTTCACTGGTGGCAACCACCTTATCCATACCGCCATTCTTCATTACAACTCTTCTGTCGGTCATGAGAGCAAGGACAGGATCATGAGTAACCACCATAACTACCTTACCATGTCCTGAAAGAACTTTGAGTGCATCATGTTTCCGGATACCTGCATTTTCTATTTCATCGATGAGTACGATTGGAGAATCACTGATAATTGCCACGTCTGCTACCATCAAAGCTCGTGACTGACCTCCACTTAATATGGTGAGTTCATGGTCTTTTCTTATTGGTTCTCCTGTTAATGTGTTTGCGAGCTTTATCACCGCATTAACACATTTGTCACTTGCACCTCGACATTTTGCGTGGAGACTTAAAAAATCGCCCACACTCATGTCTGCAAGGAAATTCATGTTTTGAGATAATTGGGCGACCATTTTCTTTCGGGGATTTGTTCTATCTTCATAGCTGGGTTCTTCACCATTAACCAGAATTTTTCGCTTTGAAAATGTGTCTGTCTGTGATAATTGTTCTATATCTCCTATAAGAGAACTTTTACCACTCCCAGTAGCACCTACAACACCAAATATCTCTCCTCTGTTTATATCTATTTTTTCAACTGGTTCCTTCTCACCCTTTTTGTTGTAACCACCAATAATGGTGATAGTGTCTATGATCATAAATCCACCTTGCCCAATGTGTCTCCTCTTAAACCTCGCCTCATGGTTTCAAGGGAGGTTATTTCTTCTGGAGATATGTTTCCTAGGTTCACATTGGATCCAAATTTAAGTATTAGGTAAGCTTGCTGATTTTTTTGAGGAGCCTCCCAGATTAACTTCTTAACATCTAGGTAGTCTACTAAAACTTGCACAGTTTCTTCATTAACATCACCTTTATTATTATAAATTCCTAAGTCCTTTCCGCCTTCTCTTCCTTCTATTATTACTTTATCTGCACCTGATTCTAGGTCTAGTGTTACTAAGTTAACCCTATCTAGGGCTGTAAATTTATGATCCTTTTTCGGATCCTTCTTACCTACCTCTGTTAAAACCATAAAACCTAATTCCTTTACTTCACCAATTATTCTATTTCGTTCTTCGGGTGTTATGTCAACTGTGCCATCTGAAATTTCTATTGCATTAAATCCTAGTTCATCGGCTTCAGCTAAAAATTCATCGAATTTATCCCTAATATAAGCGAGTTCAAAGAGTGTGCCGCCAGGGTATGGTATAATGTCATTGGATAAATATGTGTCAATTTTATATTTTATTAGTTCTCTCTCATGGATAGCAGAAGTTCCCCATCCAAGTTTTGCTAGATCTACATAAGGTCCCGATATCTCAAGGAAGTCTTCAACCATGTTAGGACCCATTCCTTTATCCAACATCATTGTGATACCCTCTTCCGGTGCTCTAATACGATCTTTTGTAAGAAAATCAAATGCATTCATTGCATCACCTTACTTTGTTATGTATTCATATGTTAGGTTTTTCTTTTAAATAAACTATTAAAATATATCATTTGTGAGTACTCATTTATAATTAGTTTTAAGTAATATAAAAAAATATAGAAGTAATATAAAAAATCATTTAATTAGTATACAATATACAATGAAATTAAGTATCAATAATAGTTTCAATAATAGTTTATAGGAGTGATTATATGGAAAAAACAATCCATTACTTCAAAAATCCAGGTGAAGAAAATACCGATAAATTAATTGAACTTGTTAAGATCAGAAGACAAGAACTAGGTATAAATAATATAGTAGTTGCATCCGCATCAGGAAGTTCCGGGGTTAAGCTTGCTAAGAGTATTGATCCCGATGTGAATATAGTAAATGTTACACACCATGCGGGTTTTAAAGGTGGTGATTTAATAGAAATTGAATCCAAACACAAAACAGAATTGGATAAAATGGGTGTAAATATATATGCAGGATCGCATTCTTTAAGTGGTGTTGGAAGAGGTATATCCAATAAATTTGGAGGTATAACTCCTGTAGAAATCATAGCAGCCACATTACGCCTTTTCTCCCAAGGAGTTAAGGTAGGTGTGGAAATAAGCATAATGGCAGCAGATGCCGGATTAATACCCACAGATATAGAGGTTATTGCAGTTGGCGGGACAGGAAAGGGCCTTGATTCTGCAATTATTTTAAAACCAGTACACATGAGTAACTTCTTTGACCTCAAAATAAATGAGATCATTGCAATGCCAAGACATTAGTCTTGATGGGTGTGATTAACCTAACTTTCCCACATTTTGTTTATATCATAAACTAATGAAACAACTAAGTTCACATTTGCTTGATAACATAACATTCTATGAGATTTAAAAGATATGAGTTAAAAATCATAGTTCAGTGGTAAATTATCATTAAAAATACCGTTGCTTTTAAATATAAGTTAGTACAATAACAGAATTAACATAATAAAACATTAGCTGTGGGGGTAGGAATTGAAATCTCTTATAAACAATACCATAAAGGAATCTGAAAAAAGAAGGGAAAGATCAACCATGGAAGAGCGCAATTCATATGACGACAACATCGACAGCGATCTAAAAGAGATAATCCAACGAAGCCGGGCTAAAATTTTCGTTGTTGGAACTGGAGGGGCAGGAAATAACACAGTTTCAAGACTTGCGGAGATAGGAGTCGAAGGTGCAGGCACACTTTCCGTTAACACGGATGCACAGGATCTCTTTTATTCGAAATCAGATCACAAGCTGCTGATCGGTAGATCAACGTGTGGAGGACTCGGTGCAGGCGGTATGCCTGACATCGGCGAAGAAAGTGCTGAAGAAAGCGAAGAACAACTCAAGGAAAAACTTGAAGGGGCCGACATGGTCTTTGTAACTTGTGGTTTAGGTGGAGGAACTGGAACTGGTTCTGCACCTGTGATATCCAAGTTAGCTAAGAAAATCGGTGCTTTAACAATTGCAGTTGCAACAATGCCTTTCAGTGCTGAAGGACTTAGAAGAAGAGAAAATGCAGAGAAAGGACTTGAAAAACTCCAGAGTGCTGCTGATACTGTGATTGTAATCCCAAATGACAAACTCCTAGAAGTGGCACCAAACCTGCCTATTAATAAGGCATTCATGGTAGCAGATGAACTTCTTGGAAGAGCTGTTAAAGGAATCACAGAACTCATTACAAAACCTGGTTTAGTGAGCCTCGATTTTGCTGATATAAGAAGCATCATGATAGGATCAGGAATGGCCATGATTGGAATGGGCGAATCAGACTCGGGTGACAGGGCAATAGAATCTGTACACGAAGCACTTAACAGTCCACTACTGGACCTGGACATATCCAATGCAAAAGGTGCATTAATAAACATATCTGGAAGTTCGGATTTAACACTGCACGAAGCTGAAAAAGTCGTTCAGATAGTTGCCGATGAATTGGATCCAGATGCAAATATAATATGGGGTACTCAGATACAGGAAGACCTTGAAAATGTTATCAGGACAACCATTGTTGTTGCTGGAGTAAAATCTCCACACATATTTGGCATGCCTGGGGAGAAGGAATTTGTTGAAGAAAAAACAAGAGAAAGTGTTCCTGAATCTTCATTAGAAGAATTTATTGATGGTGTTTTTTAATCAAACCTTTATTTAATTTTAAAGATTAAAATCCACAACTTTAAATTTCTATTCCCATTTTTCCTTAAGTTTAGTGATTACCATCTCCAATAAATGGAAAGGTTTATAAATCCCTAAACCTATACCCTCCTAATGTGATCTATCTAAATTTTAAATATTCTCATTCTTTATAATTATAACCAAAGTGGGTAATTCTATGAACTTAAATAAAAAAGCTGTTGTCGATTTTATGAAACTCTGTCAAAGAGTGCTGCACGTATCAAAAAAACCAGGTAGAGATGAATTTCAGAATGTTGCAAAAATAACTGGAATTGGTGTCCTAATAATAGGTGCTGTCGGTTTTATAATAAGTATCGGAGCCCAGCTTTTTGGTAAAATTTAAATTAATATATAATGTCGACAAAAATATTATAGAATCATTGTTTAAAACTGTTTAATTAGATAAAAAGTTTATTATAGGTTAGTGATAGTTTGATTTATGCAATAAGAACCCTTGTAGGTCAAGAAAAAAACGTAGCAAGGATAATAGGGAGAAATGTAAAAAACAGCGGAATTGAAGTAAATTCCATCCTTGTTCCAGAAAGTCTCAGGGGATATATTTTAGTAGAATCTACATCTAAGATCGACATGCAAAATCCCGCCTTTAAAGTTCCACATATGAAAGGTGCTATCGAAGGGGAAATACCCTACGATGAGGTTAAAAACTTTTTAAATCCAGAGCCAATACTGGCTTCAGTACAAAAAGGAAGTATTGTAGAGCTCATATCTGGCCCATTTAAAGGGGAGAAAGCTAAAGTAGTTAGAATAGATGAATCAAAAGAAGATGTGGTCTTAGAACTTATTGAGGCCGCAGTTCCAATTCCAGTTACAGTTAAAGGTGACCAAATTAGATTAATACAGAAGGAGGCAGATTAATGGCAAAAGAAACCGTAGAAATTCTTATAGACGGCGGAAAAGCAACGCCGGGTCCACCATTAGGTCCTGCAATAGGTCCGTTGGGCATTAACATGATGCAAGTTGTAGAGGAAATTAACAAAAAAACAGCTGATTTCGAAGGCATGAAGGTACCTGTCAAAATTATAGTTGATATCGGAACCAAAGCATTTGAAGTAACTGTGGGTACACCCCCTACCACTGCATTGATCATCGATGAACTCAACATCGATAAGGGATCACAGGATCCTGGACTTGACAAGGTCGCTGATCTCAAAGTGGAACAAACATTAAAGATCGCTAGAATGAAATTTGATGCACTCCTTTCAAACGACTTTAAAAATGCTGCAAAAGAAGTTATTGGTACATGTGTGAGCATGGGAATAACTGTTGAAGGGAAAGATCCCCGAGACGTGCAGAAAGAAATAGATCAAGGAGTTTACGACGAAATACTCGTCCAAAACGCCTAAATTTATTTCATTTTTATAGAGTTTTTTTGAATTAAATGATCATACTTTTATGTGATGATAATTTAATGATCATAATTATAGATTACTTAAGCATTTCACAAATTCAAATTCATAGATATGGCTAAAATCATATCATTGAACACAGACAGTACAAAAAGAGAATAATTCGTGTGAACTTTTAAATAAAAAGTTCATGGAGGAATTAGATGAAACAAGAGATATTGGAAGCGGTGAAGAAGGCTAAAGAAGATTCAAAGCCGCGGAACTTCACACAATCCGTTGATGTTGTCATAACCATCAAGGATTTAGACGTGAAAAAGCCAGAAAACCGTATAGAAGAAGAAGTGTTTCTCCCAAATGGACGAGGTAAAGATGTATCAATCGTCTTTATAGCAGAAGGAGAACTGGCGCTTCAAGCGAAAAATGCTGGTGCAGATCTTGTTATTACCAGGGAAGATTTAGAAGCCTTTGGAAAAGACAGGAAAGCAGCTAAAAAAGTTGCAAACAAGCACGACTTTTTCGTTGCACAAGCAGATCTCATGCCCTTTGTGGGTAGATTCCTAGGACCAGTTTTAGGACCAAGGAAGAAAATGCCAAAGCCAGTTCCAGCCTCAGCCAAACCTGAACCATTGATTGAGAGACTTAAAAATACAGCAAAAGTTAGAATTAAAGACCAACCAGTTATCCAAGCCATTGTCGGCACTCAAGATATGGATGATCAGCTCATTGCAGATAATATTGAAGCGGTGCTTGATATATTGGACAGGAAACTTGAGAAAGGTAGAAAACAAATAAAATCCATGTATGTAAAAACTACCATGGGTCCAGTAGCGAGGGTGATATAATGCCTCATGTTGCTGAATGGAAGAAAGAAGAAGTAGCTAGCCTCAAGGAATTAATTGCAAGCCATGAAGTAGTGGGTATGGCAAATCTTTTAGATATACCGGCCCCTCAGCTACAAAAAATGCGCAGAACACTCAAAGATAGTGCAGTTTTAAAAATGTCAAGGAAAACTTTTATGAGCCTTGCATTGAACAGCTCTGATAAAAAGAACATAGAAGCGCTTGAGGGATACATGGAAGGTCAGCCTGCCATGATATTCACTAATATGAATCCATTTAAACTTTACAAGATCCTTGAAAGCAGTAAAACAGCTTCACCTGCAAAAGCTGGAAGTATAGCTCCTGAAGATATTGTTGTTCCAAAAGGGGATACAGCATTTAAGCCAGGCCCAATACTTGGTGAACTTCAGAAAATTGGCATCCCTGCAAAGATTGAAAAGGGTAAAATAGTTATAACCAGTGATAAAACAATTGTAGCTGCTGGAGAAAGCATTCCAAGGGATGTTGCAAGTATACTCACAAGACTTGAAATTTTCCCATTAGAAGTTGGAATTGATCTTCGAGCTGCTTATGAAGATCAAACTGTTTATACATCGGATCTTTTAACAATCGATGATGAACAAACTATAGCTGATATACAGCAAGCATTCACTCGGGCACTGAACCTGTCAGTTAATGCAGTAATATTCAATAAAGTATCTGTACCAGTATTACTCCAGAAAGCTGCTACATTGTCATTGAACCTTGCATTAAACGCAGAGATATTAACGTCAAAAACAACAGATTTATTGATCGCAAAGGCATATGCACAGATGCTATCACTTGCATCAGAATTGGAAGCTGTTGATGAAAATGCAATCGATGACGAACTTCGAGAAAAATTGAGTTCAACAGCTGTTAATGCTGAAGTAACCAAAGATAACGAAGAATCAGAAGAAGAGGAAAAAGAAGACGAAGAAGAGGAAGGAGATGCAGCAGCAGGACTCGGCGCTCTATTCGGCTGATTTAACATTTAATTTAATGAAATTGAGTAAAATTTAAACTTTGAGGTGATTATAATGGAGTACGTATACGCAGCAATGATATTGCACACAACCGGTCAGGAAATTAACGAAGAAAACGTGAAGAAAGTTTTAGAAGCAGCAGGCGCAGAAGTGGACGACGCAAGAGTTAAAGCATTAATTGCAGCTCTAGAAGATGTTGACATCGAAGAAGCTATGGAAAAAACTGCAGTAGCCGCAGCCGCAGCACCAGCCGCAGCAGCACCAGCCGCAGCTAAAGAAGAGGAAGAAGAAAAAGAAGAAGAGGACGAAGAAGAAAAAGAAGAAGAAGCAGCAGCCGGTCTCGGCGCACTCTTCGGATAATTTCTTTCCTTTTTAAAGATCAATACATACAGAACCAAATTTAGTGATGTATTTTTGATCTTCTTTAATTTATTTTAAATTGTTATTTTATTAATTTTAAATTTCAATTATCTAATTTTGTAATATTCCCCCAATACCCTACTCACATAATTTTATTTTGAACTAATTTAAAAACTATTTAAACAAGTTTTTATCCAAATAAGATCAACATAACATGGGATAGCTAGCTATTTTATTGATCCCCTTAAAATAAAAATTTAGAAAAATTAAAATAAAAATATGATACTGATCTTAAAACTTATAAAACATATAGCCTAATAAATAAAAAAATTACGTTGATTATCATGTCTCAACAGCTAAAAGAACTAGGATTTACAAAGAAAACTTGTGTAACTTGTGGAAAGGACTTTTGGTCCATAGGAGAAAGGGCAACTTGTGGAGATGCACCATGCGATAAATATGAATTTATAGGAAATCCTGCAACACCCAAAAAATATGATCTCTATGATATTCAAAAGGAATTCAATAATTTCTTCAAAGAGAGAGGACACACACCAATAAACAGATACCCTGTCCTTGCTAAGCGTTGGAGAGATGATGTTTTCCTTGTCGGGGCATCAATTTACGACTTTCAACCATGGGTCACTTCAGGATTAGTTGAACCTCCAGCAAATCCACTGGTAATTGCACAACCTTCAATTAGACTTAATGATGTTGATAATGTTGGCAGAACAGGAAGACATATGACATGTTTTACAATGGGAGCACATCATGCATTCAATACAGTAAAAGATCAAATCTACTGGAAGGATGAAACTGTAAAATACTGTCATGATTTTATAAAGCATATTGGAATAGATCCGAGTGAAATAACTTATATTGAATCATGGTGGGAAGGCGGTGGAAATGCAGGCCCTTGCTATGAAATATGTGTAAGGGGAGTAGAACTTGCAACACTGGTATTCATCCAATATAAAACAACACCAAATGGATTGGAGGAGATCCCTCTAAAAGTTGTGGATACAGGTTATGGTCTTGAAAGATTTGCTTGGATATCACAAGGAACACCGACAGCATACGATGCTTCATTCGGACCTGTAATAGACCAACTTAAAACATTGGCCGAGGTAGAGCTTGACGAAAATATCTTAGCAGAGAATGCTCGTATTGCAGGTATGATGGACATAGAGGATATTGCTGATTTAAAAGAACTCAGGCACAGGGTAGCTGAAAAACTTGGAATTTCATCACAAGAATTAAAAAATGCAACAGAACCCATGGAAGCTGTGTATATCATAGCAGATCATACCCGTTGTTTATGTTTCATGATAGCCGATGGAGTAATACCATCCAATGTTAAAGAAGGTTATCTTGCAAGATTAGTGCTGAGAAGGACCATAAGATTCATTAAGGATCTAAAACTCCATGAATCTCTTGGCGACATCATGAAAATACAATTAGATTTCTTATCAATAACATATCCAGAAATCAAAGAACAACAGACACACATCTTAAATGTTATAAATCTCGAAGAGAAAAGGTACCAGAAAACTATTTCAAAAGGGAGAAAACTCGTCAAAAAAAGTATTAAAGACTTGAAAAAAGAAAATAAAAATGAAATACCCGTAGAAATGCTTATTAAACTCTATGATTCTCATGGAATGCCTCCTGAAACCATTGAAGAAATATCAAAATCGGAAAATTTCAAAGCAGCAGTTCCAGACAACTTTTATACTAGAGTTGCAGAAGAACATTCAGATGAGAAGGTAATAGCAAAAACTGAAATTGAATTAAACTTTCCTGAAACTGATTTAATATTCTACGATAAACCACAGAAAATAGAATTTGAAGCAGGAATAATTGGATTCTACGAAAATAATGTTATTCTCGACAGAACGATATTTTATCCCGAAGGAGGAGGCCAACCATCAGATATTGGTTTCATAGGGGTAAAGGGAAATAAAATGAATAAGTTCCCTGTTTTACACGCTGAAAAAGTTCAGGGTATAATACTTCATCGGATGGATTCAAAAGATATTGAAAAATTAAAACCATTTAACGGATCAAGAGTAACTGGAGAGATAGATACCCATCGAAGAACAGCACTTACACAGAATCACACAGCAACCCATTTGATTGTTGCTGCAGCCCGTAATGTGCTTGGAGATCATGTTTGGCAGGCTGGAGCTCAAAAGGGGGTTGAAAAATCAAGAATTGATCTATCTCACTATCAACGAATATCAACCAAAGATCTTCAGGATATAGAATTTATTGCAAATAAATATGTTATGGGAAACTTTTCAGTCCATACTAAATGGATGAACAGAACAAATGCAGAGAAAAAATATGGTTTCAGACTTTATCAGGGAGGAATAGTTCCTGGTGCCAATATAAGAACTGTTAAAATAGATAGTATAGATGTTCAAGCATGTGCTGGAACTCATGTTAAACTAACCGGTGATATAGGCCTTATCAAAATATCTAGAACTGAAAGGATCCAAGATGGTGTTGAAAGACTCGAGTTTTCAGCAGGAGAAGCAGCTATTAAAACTGTTCAAATTACTGATGACCAATTAAAAGAAAGCAGTAGCATCTTTAAAGTCCCATCTGAACAACTACCAAAAACATGCCATCGTTTCTTTAATGAATGGAAATCTTTTAAAAATGAAATTGAGAGACTTAAAGAGGAAATTGCAAGGCTAAAAATGGGTGAGTTAACAGATCATGCACTAAAGATTGGAAATATAATGGTATTATCCCAATTGGTGGAGGCCGACATGAATGAACTTGTGAAGATTGCAACTGACCTCACTGAAAATGAAAATTGCATTGATGTGGTTATAGTTGGAAATCAAACTGGCAATATAGTTGGGGCTTCCTCTAAGAAAGCTGAGGGTGTTGGAGTAAAAGTAAATGAGATCATCAAGGATTCCTCAAAAATACTTGGTGGCGGTGGTGGGGGTAGACCTAACCTTGCGCAAGGTGCTGGTCCAAATTTCAATAAAATAGAAGAGGCATTGGAATTTGCATTGTCCCAGATTAAAGATAATGTATCTAATCAAAAAAATTATTAAATTATTTAGATAAATGATACGGGAGAAAAATAAAATGAATATCCGTTCTATAGAAGAGATTAATGAAAAGATCAAAGGAGGAAATGTTACAGTACTCACAGCTGAAGAAGTGTCAAGACTTGTTCGGGAAGATAACCCTCCTGTAGCTGAAGATGTTGATGTTGTTACGACAGGAACTTGCGGGATAATGTCCGGTACAGCTGCAGTTCTTCATGTTCCAGTAGCAAAACCCGGTACATTTAAAAAAGCTAAAAAAATTTTTTTAAACGGTGTCCCTGGATTTCCAGGTCCTTGTCCAAATGAATGGCTTGGATCAGTAGATATGATCATATATGGAACATCACATAGCATTTATGATAATAAATATGGCGGAGGATTCTTATTCAAGGATCTTGTGGGCGGCCAGGAAATTGAAGTTGAAATGGAATCTACTGATGGAGATATAATAAAATCTAAAACCAATATTAACGAAATTGGAACTGCTCAGATGATTGGAACCAGAATGGCTTTCAAAAACTATAACTCATTTACCAATCCTTCAGAAGAAATTGTTTCATCCATATTCCATACCATCGATATGAATGGTCCTTTCAATGGTATATCAATTTCTGGATGTGGTCAGCTTAACCCATTACAAAACGATCCCCTGATGAAAACAATCTGTTCAGGTGCGAAAGTTTTATTAAACGGTAGTGAAGGCATTATAATAGGGCCCGGTACAAGAAGCAACAGTGAAAAACCAAATATGATGATAACAGCAGACATGAAACAAATGGATGCACATTATCTTGGAGGTTTCAAAACAGGCGCAGGTCCGGAGATATTTGACAGTGTTGCTGCTGCAATACCCATCTTAAATGAAAATATCTTAAAACAGACTTTCATACAAAATAATGATATTAAACTTCCAGTAGCAGATATTCGTGGACGACACAATATCTTAGGATTTACAAATTATGGAGAGGTATGGGAAGGTTCAGATGAAAGACCTGTATACCATCCAGAAAACTGTTTAGATTGTGAAACTTGTATTGTTCGTGAAAGATGCCCTACAAATGCTTACACAAACACTTTGAATACAAAAAGATGCTTTGGTTGTGGAATGTGCGCATACTCATGTCCAAATAATGCATTTACAATGAACTCTGGAAGTGTGGTATTCGATGTTGATGATAAATCCATTGATTTACCAATAATATGCCGCCAGTCAGATATTAAAAGAGCCCGTGAACTTACTGCCAATCTTAAAAAAAGGATAGAAAATGGAAATTTCATTTTAAATGGTTGTTTGAATTAATTCACAATTTATTGAAATTGTGTTTTAATTAATTTTTTCTTTATTTATATAAATTTTTTTTGATAAAATTTGATTGTTTTATACCGTAATATTTGAAAAAATAGGGATATGATGTAAAGCTCCTGAGAATAGTATAATACCCATAACAAATCCAAATATAAGAGCAACCACTAAAAATAGAATTATTGCCAAAAGTGCTGAAGAGCCAGATCCCTGTGGTTGATATTCTTCATGTGCTTCATTACCATGATACTGTTCATATTGATTTATATGCTCAACACGTTGGAACTCCTCTTTTTGAACCACTTGATCTTTTTTATTGTGAACTACTGAATTTTTTGGATTATCATGATATTCACCTGCAATATATTTCTCTTTAAGTGATTTTGAATATGGGACCATAAGCTCCATCCCACAACTGGGACAATAAGCTTCTCTATTTTTAATATTGGCGCCACAGTTTTTGCAAATCATTTGATCACTTTAAATTTAATATATTAGCTCAATATAATAGTATTAATCTTTAATTGGAAATAATATAATATTTCAGTTCCCTTTACTACTAATTATATGTATATTAGATTATCATATCATAAAAACTTTTTATAATGGGAAAAATATTCCAAATTTTAGTTTAAATCCCTTCTATTAATTCTTTTTATTGTTTTAAACAGCTCAAAATTAACCTCTTAATTATTCCCATAGAATTATTAAAAATTTTTAATTATATAAATTATTGAAAAATAGAATTTCTAATTCTTTATAAATGATTATATTATTATCTTAAGAAAAGGTGATTCTCCCATCCCTGAATCGAATTCTATGCTTCTAAAATCATTTATCATATCTTCAAATATTTTCCATAAAGTATCAGCATCAGCATAAATACGGAAAATATTTTCATCTTCCATAACAATCTTTTCAACACCTACATAATCCTCTTTAAGGTCATTATATATTTTTAGTCTCAGTTCTTCAATAGATTTGTCCATTGGAATCATACCTCATGTATAAATATTTCACTTATTTTTCATTGATAAACAATATCAAATGGTTTTTCATATATTCATTTGCTTCTTCTGGAGTTCTTGTAGCAAACTTATACCTTGTATGAACCTTTACCACTTCTTTGGAAACTTCAATCACAAGCTCTCTGTTTGTCCAGCTATTCAAATTTTCCACTACAATTTCAAGACATCCTTTTTTGTAGCTTATTTGTCCTATCACATGGATAATCATATCTCTAACAGCTTTAACTTTCTCGTTTTGTAATTCTTTTAGTAATGGTAAAACTTCTTCAGGATGTTTTCTTCCCCTGAGTTCTATTCCATGGATTATTTCTCTACGAATTTTTGGATCATCATCATGCAAATGTTTTTTTGCAAATTTAAAAGTAGGTATTGGATTTTTGAGTCCCATCTGCTTTAATGCACCTATCACTGCATTTCTAACTGAGTGATGTTTATCTACTAATGCTTTTTCAAATGGTTTAAAAACAATATCTGCATCCTTCTTTCCAATTTCTCCCAATGCATATACAGAAGTTTGTCTAACTCTTTCATTATTATCTTCCGACATTGCATCTAAAAGTCTTAATATCTTCTTTTCAAGTTCAATATGTGTAAAATATATTCTTCCAATTGCAAGATATGCATTTCTTCTTATGTAAGTGTCGTTGTCTGATGAATAATTCCAAATGGTTTCAGGGATTATTATATCATTATTATCAGTTACACTACCTAAATCTAAAATCACTTCCAGTATCTTACCTTCGATTTCATTGACAAGTTTCTGTCTTTCTGTCTTTGATAGATCATAAAATCCCATATATTGAACCCCTGTAAAAAAATTTTAACAATTAGTAATTGATATTCAGGTTTTTTTAACATAAACATCGATTTATATCAAATTCACAAAACCTAATGTTTCCGCATATGAAACAACTTCATCGACCTCATCCATTGTAGGTAATCTAAAAATATCAGAGTGTTCTGATGCTTTGTAAACAGGTTTGTACTGTGACATTATATTCAAAACAACATCTAAACCCAAATTATTGAATATCCATTTTATAATTGGTTTTGAACAACATTCAACATGATTTGGAAGTACAAGGTGTCTGATGATCATATCACCTGATTCATATGCAATTTCATGATTTCTTCTTATAATTTCAGAGTAGTCAGAAATTCCAGAAAGATCTTCAGCACATTTATCATTTCCATACTTAAAATCTGTGATATAAACATCAGCATCCATCGAGTAATTTAATTGCTATTTCGGATAGGTATAAATTACTGTTCCATATGACCGGTATATTCTCAGCAGAGTTTTTCATAGTCTTCATAATGTAGTGTAAATTCGGTGTAGGTTCTCCTCCAACAAAATTAACATTCATTGAACCTTGCTTATGTCTCAAATCAATTATCAATCCAAGTTTAACAGGATCTAAAATCATTCCATTGATTAGATTTTGACTAATATCCCAATTTTGGCATAAGTACATTTGAAATTACAGCCAGAAAAAAATATAGTATGGCTGGGTATTAGAGGTTTTTCTTCACCCATATGCAAAAATTCAGAGGCTATTATTGGTTTAATAACTTGACAAGAACCAATTTCAAATCTACGATCGATTTTACATTTTTTTTCACACAGCACACATTTCTCTAATAACTTTCTGCAATTTTAATTTTAAGATCTATGAAAGAGAAATCTTGAGTAAACAGTTCACCCCATGAGATTTTATTATATTTTGAGTGATATTCTCCAATATCCGATCGTGTTCACTTATCATTGCCTCTAAATCCATTGTGGAATCTGCTAGGATAGTTGAAGAAATTTTCGTCCTTGATGGTTTTTCATTCAAAGATATTTTAAAGTAATTCTGAAGTGCTAGTCTAAGACTTCCACTGTACTGACCTATCATATCTTTGGGTAACATTAACCAACTACTCTTAAATTTTCAACTAATATTTGAGGAAGTACAAAAGGCCCTATTTTACGTTTATCGGCTGTTGCTGCAGAAGCGACTTCCATGGCTTGGAATATGTTCCCTGAAAGCATTGCCTTTTTTATTGGATGTTTTAACTCTCCATTTTCAATTTTAAAAGCATTCATTGCTTCTACAGAAAAATCTCCCGATATTGGATTTGCTGTATGAGCCCCAAGAACGTCTGTGATAAGTATCCCATCATCAATCGTTGATATTTCTTTTATATCATCAAAGTCTAGTACTAAATTGGATAAACCTACAGCCGGCATATCACCATACGATGATCTCATCCCATTACCTGTTGGTTCCACTCCTCCCTTTTTAGCCGTGTAAATATCGTATAAAAAGTTTTTCAAGATACCTCTCTCGATTAATGGTGTTCTCTGACTGGATACACCTTCACCATCACTGGTTGCAGATTGAAGGCCACCTTCAAGTATTCCATCATCATATATACTTAAAGAGCTGGATACAACTTCTTGACCCATTTTATCTGCAAAAACAGACCTTCCCCTCTGAACATTATCTGCATTAAATGCACTTGAAAATGTTGCAATAAGTCCTGATGCAGCATGATGGTCAAGAATAACTGGAAAATCGGCAGTTTCAACTGGTAAGCCTTTTCGTGAATCTTTTGCAATTTTACATGCATTTTTTGCTATATCTACCGGATCTATGTCTAAATATCTAGATGAATCAGATTCACTTGCTGTTGATACATTCTCACCATCATCCACATTAACTGATATGTAACCTGAAAAAATAGATGAAACATCTTGAGAAACTGCACCTTCAGAATTGGCTATTATAAACTTGCTGTAGCCTGTTTGGAAACCACCAGATGTAGGTTCACATTTCTCATCTAAAACCGTTTCAAGCATGACTTTTCCGAAACTTACCATTTCTTCTAATTCTAGATACTCAATTTTAGGGTCAAAAATGCCCTTTATATCAGGATATTTAGATTTAGGTGCAAATGCAAAGTTTTCATCTACTTCATTAGATTTAGCATTAAAAATCGCACTTTTAACTGTATCTTCAAGCTTATCAAGGTTGGTTGTGTAAGAGAACCCCATCTTCCCATCAAGGATAACTCTTATTCCCACACCAAATGTGAAAGCTTCCTTTGCAAAGTCAACTTTATCTTTCTTGATATCAACATTGACTCCTTCTTCCTTCTCAACATAAATTTCAGCTTGATCTGTATATTTAAGGGCTAGATCAAGGGTTTGGTTCGCTACATCATGCATCATATTTTTACACCTCGAATGTCTAAGATTCAACATAATTGAAGTAATATTAAATTTTAACAAATGATTCATTTGGGAAATACACTTTTATTAATTAACTCCAAAAATATATTTCTCAACCGCTTCTTTAACCCCGTTTCCATGAGGCTGGTTAGTTACATAATCTGCTATATCCTTCAATTCTTGGTCAGCATTTGAAACAGCTACTTTAACACCTACCGCCTGTAAAAATTCTATATCATTTTCACTATCACCTATTGCTAGGATTTCACTGGCTTTAACATCTATATTTTCTGCAACCTTAATAACCGAAGAACCCTTGCTTACAAATGGGTCGGTAATGTGTATTGCAAATTTACTGTCATAAACCCTGACATCAAAGTCTTTCAGAATTTCTTTAATGGTTTGAACAGGAAATTTTCTGGTAATTGCTATTTCTGAAATTCTTAAATGGGAGTTTTGAACTTTTTCAACGGGTAATTCTGATTTAAGATGATTATATGCATCCAAACATACTTCAAAATTTCCAAGAACATTTCTAGAACCATGATATTCAATTACCCCTCCATTTTCAGCTACAATACCTCCAGAAGTTGCCAAAAATATAGATAATGCATTTGTAAAACATAATATATTACCCGTTGTTATAATAACTGGAATACCCGATTCTTCAACACGATAAATAGTATCTATTGCACTAATACAACCTCTCCTATTTTTATCGGTAATTGTGCCGTCAATATCTAGGGCTAATGCCTTTATCATAAAGTCACCTTTTTATCTTTTAATTGAAATTCAAATATTTTACACCGATGGATCGAAGGATCCATATCTAAAAGCGATATTACATGTTCCCTCTTTACTAACCATACAAGCCCCTACAGGATTCATTGGATTACATTCAGTTTTGAAAAGTTTGCATTCTTCTGGTCTTGCTACCCCCCTAAGGATTGGACCACAAATACATCCGGTTACAAGAGGTTGAGATTCTCCAATTTCTATATCGAATTTTTCTCGAGCATTGAAATTGGAAAATTCTTTCTTAACTTCATAAACAGAATCTGGTATTGTTGGAAATCCTCTCCATTCTCGGCTGGTTATATAAAAAACTTCATCGAGAAGTTCTTGGGCTTTTATATTTCCTTCTTCTCTAACAGCACGCTTGTACTCGTTTTGAACCTCAGCCTTACCATCTTTAAACTGTTTTAATACCATATAAATTGATATAAGTACATCAAATGGGTTAAATCCTGCAACAACTTGTGGAATTCCATATTTTTCAGAAAATGGTTCGTATGGTTTGGTCCCTATTATGGTTGATACATGTCCTGGCTCGATTAAAGCATTGAGATTGACTTCTCCCGATTCTATAAGAAATTTAAGGGCTGGTGGTATAAGCCTGTGGCTTGATAGAACTGAAAAATTTTCAGGCGGACCATTAACCAATTCAGCAGCTGTTGTTGGAGCAGTAGTTTCAAATCCTGCAGCCATAAAAACTATTTCATTATCTATTTTTTGTGCCATTTCAACTGCATTGTTGACCCCATAAACTATCCTAACATCAGCACCATCTGCTTTAGCATCTGCTAAAGATCCTGTAGTTCCAGGAACCCTTAACATATCTCCAAATGTTGCGATAGTAACCCCATTCCTTGCAAGATACAAGCACTCATCAACCTCCCTTGATGGCACACAACAGACTGGACATCCAGGTCCTGCAACAATTTCTACCTCTTTGGGTATGAGTGTTCTAATTCCATGCTGCATTATGGTATGTTCATGTGATCCGCAAACATGCATTATCTTTACTGGTCTTGAGATTTTTTCTATTCTTTGTATAATTTCTTTAGATAAGTTTTTCATTATGCCACCATGATAAGTTTTAATAATTGAAATTTAGATCGTTATAGTACAATAATTCATTTACAATATTCTATTACCTTGATATAATCTATTGTAAAAACAGATAGATAAAAATAGGTGTAAATAAATTCAGTATTAAATCTTGTTTGTCATTTAAAGTAATCGAAAATTATCAAAACTGGGTGAATCAATGGATAAAATAAATATAGCTGTTTTAGGATTAGGAACCGAAGGTAAACATGCGGTTAAAAGTCTTCTTGATTATGGAAATCATGTTTACGCTTCTGATCTTAATAAAGATATCGATTTGTCCGAATTTGAACATGAGTATTTGGATATTGATCTTGGTTTACATGACACAACAAAGATAAATACAGCAGATGCAGTAGTTCTAAGTCCCGGTCTATGGCACACAAATCTTGCAAAAAGCATTAAAAAAGAGAATAGACTTATTTCTGACGTTATTTCAGCTCATAAATCAATTTTTACAATTGCTGTAACTGGAACTAATGGAAAGACAACCACATGTTACATGTTGAATGATATACTTGAAAAATCAGGCTTAAATATTCTTTTAGGAGGAAATGCAGGGGGAGGTTTTGAGGGATATACCAAAATGATACTAGAAGCATCAGAAAATAAATATGATGTTATGATAGTTGAAGTCTGTGATATGACCCTGGATTATGCATCGTACGTCTTCAACATTGACATGGTTATAGTTACCAATATTGGAAATGATCATATGGGTTACCATATATCATTAGAAAATTATAGAAAATCCGTTTGTAAGTTTTTAAAAGGAAAAAAACAAGCTATTTTAAATGGAAAAGATTCTTTACTCATGAAATGTGTTGATTGTGCAAATAAAACATTTTTATTCGATTCAAACCATCGCGAGTTGAAATTATTTGGAGAATTCAATCAAGAAAATGCTTCAGGGGCTTTTAAGGCTGCTGAAATTTTAGGAATATACCCCAAATTTATAAATAACGTTCTAAGTAATTTCAACAATGTTAAGGGTAGAACTATATCTATCAATTTCAGAAACTCTAAGATCATAATTGGAAAAACAGACAACTCAGATGCCGTTGCTGCTGTTTTTAATGAAGCCAAAATGGATGTTATAATAATTGGAACACCTCGAAAAAATGAAAAACATAGATATAGTATCCTAAAAGAAGTCAAAGATGCAAAACCAGATCTTGTAGTATTATTTCCAGGATTAGATAATACCACCGACATGGCAAAGGAAATTTTAGAAGCTGAAGGATATAATGGTAAAATTTGCATCTTAGATGAAGTTTCACAAGTCGTGGAATTTGCATTAAACTGTACCAAGAAGTATAAAAACATATTCATAGGCGGAAATGGTCAAAAAAAGATTATATCCCTCCAAAATGCCTTAAATGAGATTTCAAAAAGTATTAAAAATTATTAGCTAATATCATATTCTTACACATATTTCCACTTTATAACTACAATCCATAAACAAAATCATATACTATAAATAGTTTTCAACACAAATACTTAATTTAATAAAAGTATTGGGGAATGGTTTAGGAGAGGTAGTATGATGTGTGATAGGAGGGACTTTTTCTGGTAAATTATTTAAAAAATCCTGGAATTATAATATTAATTTTAGTTATTCTAGCTGTGGGAATGTTTTCTATTGCAAAAACTGTAGATGCCTATGTTCCTGCTCAAAGTCCTACAGAAATTTCATCACTTAATGTAGGGGATACGGTTTATAATGGTGATCTTGTTGTTAGCAGTAGTAAAATTCGTAAGGTTCCACTTATTTACCATCCAGAATATTTAATTGAAGATTTAAAAGACAATCAATATACTGACTTTATCACAGCAATTGCAACGGGATCTGTACAAACTCCGATAGATGCTATCACCGGGAGGAACATATCTCGTAGCGGTTATGCAACAGGATTCAACGGCCCTGGTATGCTTGTTATTAACAATGGAAAACTTGATGTTACTCCACCCGGAACTTTTGTTTGGGGATTTAAAACACCTTATACAACTGCAGTCAAAACAGCAAAGGGAATAAATATTGTAACTCAAAATAAAACAGTTAAAAATGTTTCAGCTGCAGATATAAGTAACAGTACAGTACCATCTATCTATGTTACAGATTCAGCACTTAAACAGTGGTATAATGATTCTGATATAGGTGATTCAATTACTCTGGATTATTCTTTAACATCGTTTAACGATGGCAGAAATAGTATAACTCCCAACCAAATTAAAACAGAACTGAGTAACTATACTAATGAATATATGTTAGAATATCCTTCGGGAGCACCTGTCATGATCTACAACGGAGCAACCAATCAAAATGTTGTCGGGACTGGTAACAGTGTACTTGGATACTATGCACAGTACAACAATGTATTACGTGAAGAAAATGCAAGGACATTTGTTAAAGGATGGAATAACACAGTTATTCCACCACATACATGGGCAACAGGGAAGGATGATGTAACATTTACAGGTGTTTATGATGCATCAGTAGGAGGTTATCCATCACATGGTGCTTGTCCTCCAGGAAGGGCATTAAGAGCTGCCGTTATGGCAGCAGGTTGCCCTCTACCATCAGGTATGAGCAGTGGATTTTTATCCGTGACAATCAGTGTTAATCCCTCTTCAGGAATAAAAGTTTATAATCCAACAGATTATCCTTTAAAGATTGTTATATGGACTGTGGGTAGCGGTACAACCATGCAGATATTTGCAAAAGCCATACAGTACACACCTTAATTCCTTTTTTTTATTTATTTATTCAGTGATTAATCTTAATAATATCAAATCGTTTGATAAAATTCCAATATATCTATAAAAAGGTGATTGTATGGTTTCAGCAGTTATAACCGCAGCAGGGAAAAACAGGAGAATGAGAGAAGACCTATTATCCAAGGGCATAAGAATAGAACACAAACTGCTAATGGACCTCAAAGGTAAACCAGTAATAATACGTACAATAGAAAATGTTCTTGAATCTGGAGTTAAGAATTGTGTAGTGGTGCTTGGCCATTATAGTGAAGAAATAAATGGTGTTTTAAAAGATTTTTCAGATGAGAGAGTAAAGATAATTTACAACCAAGATCTTAATTTTGAATTGTCACAAACACTCCTTAATGGAGTTAAAAATATTGAATCTGGTTTATGTCTCTGTGTAGCTGCAGACCAACCCACTGTTACCTATAATACTATGACGAAATTAATAAAAAATGCAATTAAATATGAAAATCCCGAAAATATAGTATCAATATTGGCAAGAAAAGAAACTGGTTTTTTAGAATCTGCAGAAGGTCTGGGAATGCCATTCGTATGTCATTCCAAGCTTCTTTTAAACTATCTGCCAGATCATCAAAACAATTTAAATCCAGTATTAAGGGAGATGAAATCTAACAATGTTGTTTTCTACGGAACCCCCGCACTTAACGATCTTGAGCTAGTGAATATTAATAGATACAACGATTATTTATATGTTAAAAACAAATTTTAACATATTTTAATAATTAAAGTAGAAAATCCCCTTTTTTTGTAAAAAAAATAAAATAAATTTGGTATATCGAATTAAAATTTTTTCTTTTCTACTTCTTCTTCCAAAAGATCCAGTCTTTCTTCAACTTCTTCAACCAATTTTCCTATTTTTCCAACTAATTGAAGAGTGTCAAATGTCCAGTTTGCAACCAATTTGTTATCCATCTCCCCCTTTTCTATGCAACGGGTGATGATTTCTCCTAAACTTTTAACCTCATCAAGTACTTCGAAAACCTGTTTTTCTTCAGACATTTACTTTCACCTCAAGGTTTATTTACTATTATTTTGTTGTTCATTGATGTAAAATTTTCTGAAAAAAATGTTTCCAACATTAAAATTTATTAAAAAAAATATTTGGNNAAAAGAAAGGGAAGGAATGTATTGGACTATTTGAATACATCAAAGCGCTTCAAGGGCGTTTACAACACATCCTATATTCTCACCATTCATCCCCACTATGACATCATCTGATTTAATATCTGCAAATTTCCTTGAACCATTACATCCCAATGTTATGTTAGGTCTTTTGGTTG
>PMGM01000083.1 GCA_003158115.1 Methanobacterium sp. | reverse complement strand
CAACATTTATTGAACAACTGATCCCTAACAACCCTTTCTTTTAATAACAAGCCTGAAACTATACGTAACCTGCCCTGCCTGAAGCATCCATCACTCAAGATCTATCTCTCTTTCGATAGCATTCAATTATCTCAAAGATTATCTTTAAAAATTTATAATAGAACTTTAAAATACAAAGCAGAATTTAATTACGATATTATTACGTAATTAAAATGATATGGGTAGGATTTGGGTCAGATTTGGGAAAATCGATTTAAGTACCTAAAAGAAAGTTATAGTTGTGAGGTGTGTGTTTCGCCTACTACCTCATTATTCCTTGGTATCGCCTCCAATTTTACCGGGAATAATATTTTTTTTTTAAGTAAACTGAAGGATTATTTGACTAAATTTAGTATAATTTATAATTAAAATTGATAGTTATTTAAATTTGTAAAAAAGTAACTGCCATAAGGGATATAATGATAAATATCTATGGTGGAGTTGAAGTTTTATGAGATTTAATAAATGGACTGCAATGAGAATATGTAAAAGATGTTATACCTCATTTATTCCCAATGAGACTCAACGGAAACGTCACAATACCTCTTATTGTACAGAATGTTTGGAAATTATGCTAAAATTAAATAAAGATATCAATGAAAGAAAATATTAAAAAGATGTTATGATCTAATTTTGTTTATCATGAATCTGCCAATTATACGAATTTGTGTTGTTGGAGGTTTATCCATAATATTCACTCGTGTTTACATAACTATTATTATAGTTTATATTCAACAAGCCGTTATTATTGTAGTATTGGAGTTCTGAAGAATGCATTAACTCAAAATTCCTGTAGGGATTATTCAAGTAAGGAAATATCATCCCTGTAATAGTGTAAACATAAGCTGGAATAAGACCATAAGTTTTATCGAGTATTTGGAAATATAATGGGAATCCACTACCCGGATCTAGGATTGGGTTATCAGTTCGTACAGATCCCAGATAAACCGTTGGAATTGCTCCCTTTTGACCATGTTGTTTGGCTAAAGTATAAACATGGTCCATCATATCATCATATGAGTTGTATACAACACCATCTGAAACGTACCTATACCTATCATCTGGTACTCCAAATAAAGCAACTTTTATCGAATCTAAAAAGTTTATCTGACTCAAACTAGATGATCCTCCTCCATGAGTATCGATAAATGCAACTTGAATGATATATACACCATTTTGATTTTTAGAGTTTGGAGTATCTTGCTCATAGCTACTGTATGTTGAATTTCCAGCAAAATTAAGAACCAAAGCACATTTTGATCCAGTCTTCTCAGCATTTTGAGCTAAAAGAACCGAGTGGGAATGATCGGGATACATATCGGGATTTTCAAGTTTAACAAATGAAAGTCTACCTAACGGAGCTACTGGGCCGAGCGAAACAGCTACAAACGAATATGCTAAAATTACTGTTAACATAAGTATTACTATAACCGACCATCTCATTTTATCACCGAATCATGAAAATATAATAATTATAATAAATTCCGCATTTCAACTTATTAAAATGATTGAAAAAATATTCTTTATTGTGAAATAGTTGTAATATAATTTTCACTAAATAAATTTGAGTGCTATTAATGATACTTACATCAACTGATATAATAATATTCCCCCAAAAATTGAATAACATCATAAATCAAATCAAACAGGGAATTCAAAAAATTATTCAATATTTAAATCAAATCACACTTTTAAATTAAGATTTATATTCAAATATAAAAAAATAAATAATATGCAACCCAATACTATAGTATGAACCTAAAATACAAGTTGATCATACCACTAGTGGTTCTTATATTGATAATGATACCATTAAATGTATACTCCGCTGTTTCAGGAAACAACAGTACTCAAAATAGTACAAATTCTTCTCTTTTAGATAACAACAACCTTTCCCAAAACAATACAACCCTGTTAAATGTCCCATATGTAAATCAACCTTCAAATTTTACTAGCGGACCAACATCACTACAAGCTGTCCTAGCTTATTATGGATCAAATACCAGTCTAGATGAATTAATAAACATGACCAACAGCACAGCAGAAAATGGGACATTACCAAGTGCTATAGTACAAACTGCAAGTAATTTAGGAGTTAGTGCGGTTATAAAAGAAAATATGACCCTTGAAGACTTGCAAATGTATGTTATCCAAGGAACACCAGTCATAGTTTATGCTCAAGCATGGAAAAATAATGCAACCAACAATCAGAACTGGACTGATGATCAAAACAACAGCCATTATATGGTTGTAATCGGAATCGACACCACAAATGTATACTTCGAAGATCCGGCAATTCTGGGAAGTAGAGGGTATATACCCGATCAAGAATTTCTAGACAGATGGCACGACACATATGTAAACTCAACAGGAAATAACACTACCGATACTCATTTAGGAATTATTATCACCGGGAAACAATCAATTTCATTTCCATTAATTACTAGAATTGCATAATAACAATCTTAGTTATTTGGGGGTTTTCTTAGCTAATTTTTTGCTGTAAAACTCCTCAATATTAAGATATAAAATTAAATTTACAATATGAATAAGTATAGTAATCTAATATTTTTGAAGAACTAAAAAAATTAAATTTTAATTGTATATGTTACGTACTTTTATCTAAGTATTTTTTAATTTTTCTAACCTCAATTAAGCAATTAAATAAATTAGTTTAGTTGATACATATATAGTTAACTTTGCATATTATTGCTTTAATCTAAGTGATTTTAATGGTTTCTAAACTTAATTTTGGGAGATTTAAAACTCCATTTTTTTCACTTAATTAAAATTGAAATATGATGACAGTTAGTTCAATTACTGGGGGGGTTGAGACTTGATCTATTCAGAAAATGATTTATGGGGTAAACTTCAAGATTTTGATTTATACAAATACGCTGACAAACCAATTCCAGTTGTAAAAATAAATAAACATACAAATTACTTTAAAAAATTCTTTACATCAATTAATATGTCATTAATTCTTTATCCTAAAATTTTAAAAGCAAAAAATAAAGATGATTATAATAAATTTGATTATTATTTCTATTGTAATATGAGTCTAGTTTCACTAATTACATCTTTAGAAACATATTTAGAAAACAATTTCAGGGCAATCGCTGCCGAAAGTTTAGTCAAAGATTTAAATACAGAAATTTTAGTTGATTTTGTCAAAAAATTTAACATCAAACCTAATTACTTCGAAATCCTAAAAAAATATGATGCTTTCAAACTTTCAAAGATACTACCTAGTCGAATGGATTTCCAGCAAAAAGATAAAGCTAAAATCGCTTATAAATTAATTGATATAGATTTAAAGACTATTGCGGATAAAAATTGTAAAATTTGGGAATCCATTTTTAAAAAAGATAATGGCTATATTGATTTACGTAATAATATAATTCATGTTGATATCATCAAAAATGATATTTCAAATCCCATGAGAATTAACGAAGAATTGATTTATCGAGCTTCTATTGATATTGCAGAATTCGTGTTTAAGTTAGACAAATCCATATCAAATGAATATCCAAGTCCACAATATACAGATTTTTATGGTACTTCAGCATGGTAATCAGAGATTATATGGTTTTCTTTAGTATTTTTTTTCCATAAAACTTCCAATGGTAGCAAAAATGCCTTCATTAATATTATAAGAGGTAAATAAATTAATAATTTTATCCAGACTGATGACTGATACTGCAATAAAAATACCATTTATTAAGGATTTTGCAGAGAGAAAGGTCAGAAATTATTTTAATCAAAAACATGCTGGACAAGTAATTTCTTTAGAAGATGCAATTTCAATATGTAAATAAAAATTAATTTATAAAGTGAAATATAGTTTAAAATAAAAAAATTCTAGAAAATTAATAAAATTGTGAAATTAAATCAATTTTCAAGAAAACATATGTCTAACAATAAAAAATTGAGATTATTCGATTATTTCAGCGAAAGCAAAATTTCTTCTTGTTGAATTAATTCTAATTTTAACTTCATCGCCAACTTTAGCGCCTGAAACAAAAACTACAAAACCTTCAATACGAGCAATTCCGTCTCCGTCTCTGCCAGTATCCTCAATTTTAACATCGTATTCTCCGCCTTCTTGAATAGGAGCATCATTTCTTTTATCATTACCGTAACTATTTCCAAACAAATTTATCACTTCCAATTTTTAGCCTAATAATAGGCTTATCATATATTGGTTTAACAACTTATAAAATAATAGGATGAAATTTAGCATTTTCACGTCATTTAAAAGAGATCAAGACAGCCTAAAAAATATCTTTTTTTTCAAAGAGGAATAGGGAAATTTTAATGTTAATATGAACATAATATAATATCAAGGAATTAAATTGTTTAAGGATTGTGATAAACATGAATATGGAAGATGACAATATAACCGGCAATCAAGTTTTAGAGTTAATTAAAGATAAAAGAAAATCATTCCATAATAAAGCACGTTTTCCTAACGCAATATTAATCCATCCAGGTTATTATTCCTTGTTGAAAGAAGTTATTCGTGCTGAAAATCTTTCAAAAAATAAAAAGATCCTTGACTTGGAAATATTTGAAACAGAAGATGTTCCATCCATACAACTTATAAGGATATACGACTCCCATGAATGTTCCATTTAATCATAATTTTATCCATAAATATACAGATACCCAATTACTAAAATTCACTTTAATTAATAAATGGAATAACTGATATTCAAAATAAATTCATTACAATTACTGTTTTATTGATATTAAAATAAGATTCTCTAATTTTAAGCGTTAAATTCCTTTAAATTTATTTTTAAGTATTTAATATATTTATATTAACGAATATGGATTGTTATTTGTATAATATCTAATTTATATGCCAATAATAAGGTTTTTTGAGTTATGAAATGTTTACACTCTATTACAATAAGATTCCTCAGAGCTTATTTTCTAAATTATCGTTTAAATTGGTTATATTTATTAAAAATAGATGTATTAAAGGCTCTCCAATATTAAGACCATATGATACCGTTTAAGAGAGGATTAAATTGAAAACAGAGTTCTTATAAGGTTATATTGGGGATTTAGAACCACAACCTTTATAAGTGATCTTAAAGTAATTACGATTAGTTCGGAGTGCTATGAGATTAGTATTTAGGACTTCTGAACTCGGAGGCGGTAGAATTAAGCGAAAAATTTATTTATCAGTGGTATTACTATTTAGTTTAGTATTGGTTCTGAATGTAAGTGCAAGTAGTGCTGCATCAGTGAATACAACACAGATCAATGCCTCGGATAAATCTTTGGCATCGGCGGGTGTAGTAACTAATATATCCAATTACGCTGTAACTAATGCCAAAACTAATATTACAAATACAACTATTAAAAAAGTAGCTAACACAACAAGCAAAGTTACCAATCAAGCAGCAGGAGCACCTGTTATAGTGAATGGTTTAACGATAGCCCAATTAAAAGATGGAATATCTCGTGCTGAAGCTTTCTATAAAAAAAATCATAGATTACCAAAGTACATAAGTTATGGTACAAGGAAAATTCCAATTGCAACTTTCCAAAAAAACATTACATCACAAGGTTTAAAAATAACCACAACTACAGTAAAAACAGTACCAATTAACACAAGCTCAGTTTCTGCACTTGCAAAATCACTTTCAACAGGCTGTATAACAAACCTTCAGAAAGCAACAAAGATATATAACTGGGTTAGAGACAATATAAACTATGCATTTTACTACAACACTAAATATGGTGCAAATGGAACATTGCTAAAACGACTAGGAAACTGTTGTGACACAGCAAACCTTCTCGTTGCTCTAGCAAGAGATGCTGGAATTAAAGCAAGATATGTTCATGGAACATGCAAGTTCTCAAGTGGAAACTGGTACGGTCATGTTTGGGCCCAAGTTTACGTGAATGGTAAATGGGTAAATGCAGATGCAACTAGCTCCAGAAACTCATTAGGAGTCATTAAAAACTGGAACACAGCAACATACAAATTAGAAGGCGTGTACAATACACTGCCTTTCTAATACTAAGAGGCGATATAAATGATGAAAAAAATAGTATTAACTGTCGTGGTTATTGTTGCTATTTTAGGAATAGCATTTGCTGCTTACAGCAATTCAAATTCTAAAAATCCAACCACAAATAATACAACTAATACCACAACAGGTACAAGCCATGCAAGTGTAAGTAATACAACACCAATAACAACACAAACAGTTAAAACATTTAACAACACGCAATCTAATATATCTCCAGCAAAAGCCCGAGAAATAGCAGCCGGGTACATAGAAACGTCAGGAGTAACTGCGGGTACACCAAAATTGGTAGATGAAAGTGGCACCCAGGTTTATATTGTACCTCTGATCGATACAAACAACACTACTGTTGGTGAGATTGACATAGATGCAAAAACAGGTAAAAACTTAGGAGGAGCAGGTGGAGCACCTTAAAAGTAATCTTCTCCTTTTAAATATTTTTTATCATTTAGAATAATATTTTTTTTTTACTTACTATAACCATACCAAGAATATTTATTTTTTTATTAGTAACAATTTTTTAAGTATAATATTGACCATCTATTTTCTGGTTTATATCCGTTTAAACTGTAAACTTACCGTATTAATTCTCTTTATAATGTTTTAAGAATGATATCATCGGTTAATATATCTTGTAAATCTGGTTTAATATGAATTATGTAAACTAAATATCGGATAATTACACATTAAAAATAGGAATAAGTCACTAAACGTAGGTTTTCATATAAAAAAAATCAAAACCTTTATATGTAGTTTATAGCTATTTATTAATCATTATGTTAAACCAATAAAATTATTGGTTTACAATTGGGGGCGAAGATAGTCAAGCGTAGAATGATTTTTTCGTTGATATTACTTTTATTTTTGGGTTTATTTATAAATATAGCTGTAAGTAGTGCAGCTGATATAAATCAAAGTGTTGTAAATTCTTCTTCTCAAATAGTATCCTCAAATGCTGTATCCAACAATGTTTCAACCGTTGTTACAAATCAAACCATTAAATCTGTGGGTACGAACACTACTAAAATTGTTGTTATCAACGGATTAACAGTTCCTATGTTAAAAGATGGACTTTCAAGAGTTCAAGTATTCTACAAAAAATATGGTAGACTACCAAATTATGTTAATTATGGTACCAGAAAAATTTCTATTTCTACTTTCGGGAAAAATTTGGTTACAGCGGGTTTAACTTTACAGGTAAGTCCAAATAGAAGTTCAGTATCTGCACTTGCAAGTTCCCTTGCAGTAGGCTCCACATCTAAATATACTACTGCAGTAAGATTATTTGATTGGGTCAGAGATAAGTTAGGTTACACATTTTATTACGGCACCAAATACGGGGCAGCTGGTACTTTAAAAGCCATGACTGGAAACTGCTGTGATACAGCAAACCTTATTGTTGCACTAGCCAGACATGAGGGAATATCGGCAAGGTTCATTCATGGATATTGTCAGTTTAAAAGCGGAACATGGTACGATCATATATGGGCACAGTTATATGTTAAAGGTAAATGGCGTAATGCAGACGGAATTAGTTATAATAACTCACTTGGAACCATAACAAACTGGAATACATCTACATATAAATTAGAAGGTATATACAGTAAGTTACCATTCTAAATTAAATTAAAATTTTTTTACATTTTTTACAAATCATATTGAAGTCGAATATAGTATCAAAAAAATATATATTTTAGTATACTTAATTTTCTATCCTTAATTTTTATCTCTAATTCCAATAGTAAACAAGATAGAGCACAGTCCCGCATATTAATACCACAAAATATTTATTATTATTTATTCAAGTGGTTATCCAATTCTACTGTTAGTGGTCTAAATTCAATCCGGAATTTTTCAAGCAGATTCTGGGATTCTTCCAATTTCTCCTGGGCCTTTAATGATTTATCTTCCCTTGACAATGTTATAAAGTCATAATTAGCAGATGCTACATCCTGTAATATAATTAGAGAACGTAAAATCTTTAAGTGTAGGGAATTGCAATTTGAAGGTGGACTAATGTTTTCATAATCATTAAATGTAGATGCTATTCCCTCTATCAAAAGTTTTGTCTGTTTATAAGCATGGTTATTATCTATGGTCCCATCCTTTTCCTGACCTATCAATCCTCTGATTAGAAGTGCATGATTACCAGTTTCATCCAGGGTTTTACTGCTTCTCTTTAAAAATTGTTTTTTAGTCATACCAAACATAATAACTGCCCCTATTAGTATCAAAATTTTATATAATATTTATAGAAATTTTGTTATTATATAATATCTAGTTTCAATGTATTAATTTTATATTTTATTTAAGTATTTAAGAATAAAATTCATTGGTTTAGAAATTTAACAGATAGTTTACTATTCAATCCATTAAATAGCTTAATTAGTCGTATAATTCTACAAAAATCCTATATAGACTATCCTAAAATAAAATCATCAATTCAAAAAGTTAATAAAATGTTAATGACTATTTATATCTATTGTAAATTGGTTTTTTATTGAAACCCCATCCTAGCAAAGTTGAATAACTGCCTTGTTTAGGATATTTTAATCAATTTATATACAATTAACAGGTCAGTTATTATTGTTATAGCGTCAATTTTCGGATTATCTGATTTAAAACATTAATAAAGAATTTATGAGCATTTATAGCATCTGGTTAAAGAATAGTTAGAATAAGTAAATGACTTTAAAAGATTTGAATAATGTTGCTATTATATAAGAAAAGGTGTTTCAAATGAAATTTCAAAAAGGAAGTATTTTCAAACCGGATAAAGAGTATTATAAGATGGCTGGAATTTTGTTAGTGATTGGCGGTATAATGTATATATTAGCTATTAACATCGTAGAATCACTATTTCCAGGATACAGTATTGCTACCAATAGTTTAAGTGATATAGGTGGTATGTTACCGTTGATAGAACCAGCTGCAACCATTTTTAATGTGTTTAGTATCATATTGGGAATATTACTCATATCTTCTGCTTATTTAATCATTAAAAGTGGTGGCTGTCGTCTTTTCTCATCGTGTCTGGCTATTTTCGGCTTTTGTATTGCTGCATTAGGAGTATTTCCAGAATATACTCATGGAATCCACGTAGCCTTCGCGACAATAGCATTCTTCTTTGGAAGTTTTTCGCTATTATTCAGCTACAGATTGGGTATTAATATTCCAATGACCATTATATCTATAATTTTAGGTTTAGTAGCCCTTTTAACAATACTTTCTCCACTTATTTTCGGTATCGGACCCAACAATCCATTGGACATATTTGGTAAGGGTGGTGCAGAAAGGTTGATTATATATCCCATAATCATGTATCTAACTGCTTTAGGGGGCTATCTTACCAGCAGAGGGAAAGATTGGGTTAGAATTAGGTTTACAGATGGATACTGGTGAAATTAAAAAATCTAAATACTAAAGTTTTTTATTTATTTTTTAAAATGGTTTTATTTAAATTATGTAATGGATATTTATTAGTATAATAAATTCTTTAACACCATGATTAATTCCAAAGTCTTATTTTCACGGGTTTTGTAGATAATTATATATCATTGTGATGATAATTATAAAAATATTAAATTAATTTTGAAAAAGCGTAATTATTTTCATTTTATATTTAACTTTACGATGGGTGTATTGATTTGAATCAAAAAAAATTAATGAAGATATTTATTGTATTTGCAGTTTCATTGACAATTATGTGCAGTTACATGCCATATTCAGATGCCCAAATATTGATCATAGGCGATTCCTTAGGTGATATCCCAACAGCTAACTCTGAAGCAATAAGCATTGGAAATTTGCTTAAATCTCATGGATATCCAGTGGTTGAACTTTTAGGATCAAATGCTACCACTAAAAATATCTTAAAGGGTATGTATGGAGCCGATGCTATCATCTATGCAGGACACGGAGGATATGAATCTGATAATTACAATATGAAAGGGGGTGTTGCAACTCCACCATATGCTATTGTTGGTTCAAATGATTTCATATGGGGTGTTGGAAACCAGATGCGGGAAGGATGGAATGGTCAACTTTTTACCGCACCAGTAAAACAGAATATCCCTGTAATAATACTTCAAGCATGTTTTTCAACGGGATGGGTGGATGATAATCAGGTTTCCAATCCAATTCCAACTATATACAACTTTGCCAGTATGTTCACTGGATCTGGTGCAAATTATTATGCAACAGCATATAATGGGGCAGGTTTAGACATGGTTAAAGAATTTATAGATGGGGCTAAGAATTTTGGTACTATCAATGCAGGAAATCCCTATGGTGCAATTTACAAATCTAACATCTACAATAATGTTGCTGTTTGGCGTAATCCTAATGGATATTCTGCTTTTGTAGGTAATTGGCTCGGGCAATTCCCAACAGCTTCCCAGTGTACAGCATATAATGATAGTGCAGCCGAAGCATGGTACGATGGTGATAGATCCAAAAATCCTTACCAATCTGACTTGACAGTTATTGAAGTAACAGCACCTGCTAATGGATTAAGTGGCAGGACCATTTACGTTTCTAACACTATAAGTAACATTATTAACGTGTCTTCAAGCAGCTTCTATGTTAATTATTACCTTAAAAAGAATTCATCAAGCTCTAATATTTACATGGGACAAAGTTTCATATCAAGCCTTGCTGGGCTTGCAAGTAAACAATTAAATACCAAGTTAACAGTGCCAACCAATGTAAAAGCTGGTAGTTATTACATTTTAACATATGCAGATAGTGAGCAGACAGATCCTGAAACCAATGAAAATAATAACAAGAAACTGAGCTCAACAACGATTAATATTAATGGTGCTGATCTGGTTATATCGAATATATCAGCAAAATTAAAGGGAACAAAGACATTAGTGATTTCTAATACCATAAAAAATAATGGAAAAATCGCAGCCAGCACATACAGTGTACACTATTACATTAAGAAAAAAGGGACAACAACAAATAAATATATTGGAAAGTACATTTACAAAGGACTTGGGGCTGGTTTAACCAAAAAACAGACCCTTACCATAACCCTGCCAAAAGGCATAGTTGCAAGCGAATATTATGTGGCAGCCTACGTTGACGCAAATAAAACAGTACCCGAAACTAATGAAAGCAACAACTACAATATGGGCACTATTAAAAAAGTATAAAAACAGTCCAAAGGTTATGATCAAGCAATTATTTTTTTTAATTTCGCTAGTTTACAAATTAAATGTTTATACTAAAAGTTATGGGTATGTGGATGTATAGATTAAAGAAAAATAGCATAAATGGGGATCAAATCCTATTTTCTAATTATAACAGTTGTTTTATGCATAGGTTATCGTAACAAATATGTTCTATTCATAGCATGCTCTAAGCAATGGTTGCCTAATAATTTTTTTAAAAATAGATTTTTTGATATAAAAATTTATTTCAGATGTTAGAATATGTTAAGAACCTGATTAAAAAAAATATAGTTAGAAAGGAAGTTCTTTATACGTTCCATACACCGTGGCCGTAGTTGTGTTCCAATTGTTAACAACTCCAAATTGGTTTCTTGAACTTGTACCATCTGCTTTGTACCATACACCATTAATGTATACTAATGCAATGACATGGCCGTACCAGTTTCCACTAGTAAATTGTGCGTATACATGCTCATATTCAGCTGGAATTCCTGCTGCCCTCATAAGTGCTATCATTAAATGGGATGTATCAACACAGTTTGCTGTTTTGGAAGTTAAAGTTCCAAGAGCACCATACTTGGTGTTGTAATAGAATGAATAACCAATGTTATCCCTCACCCAATTGAAAATAGCAACTGCTTTATCTTTTTGAGTTGTAAGTCCACTGGTAATTGATGCTGCGTAAGATTTAATAACCGTACTATTAGATTGACAATTATTTGTTGGGTCCAAGTATGGCAGTATAGATGCAGGTATAACAACAGTAATTTGACTGGATGATGAAGATGAAGCACTGATTGTGGGTGTTTTTACCATTCCACGCTGAACGGATACGTAGGCTGGTAATCTTTTATTAGTGCCATAGTAACTTAATATTTTAGAGTATGAATAAATTAATGATTCATATCGTATTAATCCTCTTGAACTGCTTGCAGTTACAGGAGCTGTTCCATGTGAATTAATATAATTGTAAACATTTTTTGCAATGGTAATATATTCTGTTTTCTGAATGTTACCGTTTGTAAATGTTTCAGCTACAGATAATACAGGAGTTTTAACTGTTTTAAGAGTAATTGATGTTTTGGAGTTTGAGTTAACTTTTATTATGTCAACTGTTAACAAGTATAAAAACTGCGATAATGTCATGTTTTTACCAGAAACAACAATATAAGCGGGTAATTTATGGTTGGTTTTTACATACGTCACCATTTTAGATGCAGCAGTATTGATTTTACTCAGTGTTAATGTAACTGGAGTAGTAGTTTTAGCTGTTCCTGCAGCTGCATAATTTACCTGGGATGTTGATGCGTCCGTAATATTTTTAATATTAGCTTGTGTAATGTTATTTGTTGATTTATTTGATATTTGTGTTGAGTTTTGTTCAGGGGTTGTTTGTACGGCTTGGTTTAGACTAGAATTGTCATTTGTTTGATTGGTTGCTGCCGCTGAAATTGCGTCTACATTCAATGGTAATGCAATTGTTAGTAGTAATAGCAAAATTGATAGGAATTTTCTATTAATTATACCGCCTCCCTGCACAAAATCTAAAAATTATTGATTTAGATAAATGTGAACTACTTGAAATTTCTTTAAATTAATATATAAACCTTTTTATTTAAATTTCCATTAAAAACAGGCATTATAATTCTAATATCTAATTTAACTCGTCATTACTCGTTTTCATCTGACTTAAAACAATTAAAATTATATTGAGCATATTTTGTACATTAATAGAGAAATATATACCATTTAACGCTAGAAATTAGAACCGAACACATATTAAAAATAGTATTAGTATTTGATTAGAATATAGATTGGAGATATATGTTTTTAATTTAAATATATTATTACTTTATAGACAAATGACTCAACAAAATTAATAAAAATTAACAGTCTTTATTAAAATTAAAATAAAGATCTGTAAATAATATTTATTTTTAGTCAAAAGAATATGATAAATGTATTTTAGTAAAATAGAATTCAAGTAAAAAAAGATTAATAATCTATTCAATTTGAGAAATCTCTTCTTCAATTTGAGGTCCGTCTTCTATATTAGGAATTAAATCTATGTATTTATTTGTGAGATCAGCTATATTCATCTTTCCATCCCTCATATCATAGGTTATTTCATTAAGCATTTTTACAAGGTCGTCAAACTCTTCGTCACTGTGATGATTTAATAGATATGCTTGTCCTGCATCGGATTTATCGAGCACACTAATAGCCTTTAACATTTCATGGATATTAATTTCTCCACATTTACCCTGACGAGCCCTTAAAATAAGATCATTATTCAAACTTTTTAATTCATTTTTCAATAAAATATTAATCATCTCCAGTGGATTAGGTTATTCAAATAAAAAGGAGTTAAAATCCTTTAATAATAAAAATAAATCAGAATTTCCTCTTCATAAATATGAAGCAGAAATAATTATTCTGAATAATTATTTAAGCCTGCTGATTCTTTTTCATCATCTGTTTCAGTTCTACTATTATAGTAGAATTGTCCTGATATTCCAGAGATTCTCCACATTTTGGACATGTAAAGTTGTTTTCAGTAGCTTCGTCAAATTTATATCTGTGACCATTGTCTTTACAAGCAAAGAACATATTTTCTTCTTCGTATTCTAAAGATTTTTCAATCTCGGCTGAAAACTTTTCATATTTCTCGCTTATAATATCAAAAACTTTTTCTTGATCAAATTTCCAGCTGTAAATATACCAGTTGGTTTCAGGATCCCTGCTTCTTTTATAAGAAGCTATTCCTGCATCGTATAATTTGTATAGGACTTTTCTCACGATATTCAACCTTAACTCGGTTTCTTCTGCAATTTCTTCATCAAATGTTTTACCCTTTAGAATACATTCAATGATTGAAACGCTGCTTTTCTCATCATTAGTAATATCCATTAATATTTCCTGAACTATTGGATCGCTTAGCATATTTTGCCCTCCGATAATATTATACAATTTTTCCATTCTAGACAATATGGCATCAAATATTTTTTTTCCATCCAATAAAAGTCTAAACAAAATTTTAAATTTTTTAAGGTAATTTATTTCTGAAATATAGATAACTCAAATAACAAAATTATTTTCAAATTTAAATCTCAATAAAAATCATTGAATACTTGTTAATGCATCATAAATACAAATTAAACAGTAAGTTACAATTTATATGTAAATTAAATTTATTTAAGTTTAAAAATTACAAAAACCATGAAGAACTAAAAAATAAATAAAACTATTCTTATCTGTTCTATCTAATATATGTTTTTCTAGTATATATACTTTGTGTTTTTATATTTTTTTATTAAATTATCTAATGCAAAGTTTTTTGTTATAAATAATATTAGATACATTTATTTTGTAAATCCCATCGAAATTAGATTAATATTATTTATGTATAGTGTTAGATAAAAAAGTTACTATGAAAATTAAAATTTTAGTATTAATATTATTTTAATGATTATAAAATGTTTAATGATGTTGGAATAGAAAGGATATAATAATTTAATTTTTATTTATCTTAAATTTTACAATTCAATCCATTCATTATAAAGCTGATTGGTTGTTTCATCCATTTCTTCAGCGGTTTTATGCTTTTTCATCCAAATTTTCCACCATGCCCTTGGTTTTTCATGTTCAACAATGTGTAATGCCTCGTGTATAACATCAAAATATATTTTATTATCATCCAGATCTTCATTGAAAAGATCCTTGTGTCTTGTATCCCTTAGCAGTACAAGATATTCATATTCTGAGTTTTCTGTTAGAAGTTTATACAAAAAAGAAACATCTTTATCTGTGCCTTTATAATCATTTAAAATTTCAATTGCACCATATACTGGAGCAATAGTATTATATACTTTGTTAATATGAATTAAAGCAGCAGATATATATGAATCATCCTCACTTTGATAAAAAAACTCCCCATATTCTTTTGTTAACATTCCATAGTATTTATCCTTGTAGGTGTTAAATCCAAATTCATTATTGAGGGTTATCATATAATAAAAGGTTTTAACAACATCACATTCATAATTAAAAACCTCAAATTCTGAATCAGTTAACAGTAACACCTTATAATTTATAGTATTCACATGAAATCTGTAAAGAACATAATCAATAAGATCTTCATAAAATTCCACCCCATACTCATACATCCACCAAATCCCCCGATTTATATTAAGATTAAAAAATTTATCAGATTTATATTTGAAGCAAAAAAACTTAAAAAAAATGGGTTAGTTTTTAGAAAAATTCCAAATTAATATAAATTTTTTTATATTTCTTTAGAATGCTCCTCCCCCACCTCCACCAAAACCGCCACCAATATTTCCAATGGTATCCAAAGTATCAAGAGCTCCTGATGCAGGGTTTATACCTATGTTAAATGCAGATGTAAGGAGCATATCTCCACCGAAGTAGTAGAACATGTAAATTTCGCTTGCTTCTAGTTGTTCACCAGGCACATTGAGTTCCATAGCTTTTTTAACGGCATCAGCAGCAGCAAGTGCAGTTGCATAGACAAGGTATTTGTTCCAGATGGCAATTGATTCAGGCGGATATTCCTTCATTAAACTGAAATCCTTGATATATTGTTTAAAATTATGCCATTTAGCATCATATTCCTCACCATAGGTTGTCCACTGTCCAGCTATCTTCTCAGGAAGGATAATTGAAATAATTGCCACAACCCCCAGTATAATGGACACTAAGAGGGCTAATCTTGCTGCAGGTAACAAGTCAGTTATAGTGAATATAAATACAGCTGCAGCTACAACTAAGCTAACCCATCCAAATATTTTCAGGAGAGAATCACCCTTCCTGTTGAAGAACTTGTTAAGTTCATTATCATCTAAAAATTTTGATTTAATATCATTTGTCCAACTGTTATAGGTGTTTCTGAAACTATCTGCTATTTGAGGATCTGACAGATCATCAGAAATTCTGTCCATAGATATGAAACCATTCTCTTCAAATCGTTTAAGGAAATTCATTACATCGAGTTCAAATTCTTCGAGAGTCGAAGAATCCTGGTTAGCGTTAACCTTTAAAAACATTGGCTCCCTTAATCCATAACCCTCCATATCGGAGTGTTCCTTCTCTATAATAAGGTATTTCCGGTTGATGAGATCCATGATAGTTGCTTTAAAACCATCCATATCAGGTTTTCCAATTTTCTTTGATAATCCCGACCCACATATCGCATTAACAATGGCCGGGGGATCATTAGTTGGTATGTCCCTTTCATATTCTGCCTTGTAATCAATTTTAGGTTCTCTTCCATAGCGGAGATAGATGATTAAAGGTATGAACAATGCCAGTAACATTAACACTGAGAGTATATGGTACAGCCAGGTTTTAAAGTTAAGACTGTTCTGATAATCGTTTTGAATAACTATTATACTACCTAATCCGTTCTGATTTATTCTGTTGGCATTTATGGGATTAGCTAGAAACTGATTTTTAGGTATGACCATTCTCACTTCGAAATACTGGCCTGATGGGATGCTTGTACTTGTTACCTGTAAAACATTGTTGTTCCAACTTGAATTTGTTGCATAGTAGGGCGGGTTTAGCCAGTAACGTACACCCTGACTAGAGTTTACATGTATATTTGCAATAACCTTTCCCACAGCCACGGCCCAACTTTGACCAACCAGTTTGTACTGTAATTCCCCTATATCATTGTATACATTGATACCGTTTAGAAAATTGTATTGAATGGTTACATCCACATTTCTATTGGTGATTGGAATTGTTTTTTGTGGATTTGAATAGAGGAAAACTTGTATACGTTTAGTTGTCCCGTCATTTATAATGGTATAATTTGAATATGCACCCGTTGATGTTACTTTTACATCGGATATTTGCTGAGAACCTGTTAAAGGTATGTCCCTGTATATGCCATGGAATGTTCCAATGAATGAGTAGTGAATAACTTCCTTTACATGGAGTGTTCCATCGCTCTGTACATAGAGATCTTCGTTTATGAGGGGTATTGAATAGCTGTTGTCATTAGCTGCAAATGATGCTCCTGTACCTGCAAGTAGAGAGATTGAAAAAAAGATGGTTAAAGCTAGATAAACAGTTTTATCCATATTTTTCACCTAAAATTTAACTTTTGGAACTGCTTTTTCAGTTTCAGCAACTTCAAAGAATTCTGCTTCGGAGAAATGGAACATATTAGCCATTAGGTTACTTGGAAACATCTGTACNNTAGCCATCAAGTTACTTGGAAACATCTGTACCTTGTTGTTGTACATTAACACTGTGTCGTTGTAAAACTGACGGGAATATGCAATCTTATCCTCTGTTTCTGATAGCGTATTCTGCAGTTCTCTGAAGTTTTCACTTGCCTTAAGATCAGGATAATTTTCAGCAACAGCAAATAAAGATTTTAATGTATCTGTTAGCACATTGTTAGCTTCAGCAGTTTCTTTAACGGTTGTTGCATTCATAAGACCCGACCTTGCCTTGGCAACATTCTCAAAAACACCCCTCTCATGGGTTGCATAACCCTTTACAGTCTCAACCAGGTTTGGAATAAGATCTGTTCTTCTTTTAAGCTGTACATCTATCTGTGACCATGCATTTTTAACACGATTTCTAAGGGTTATCAAACTGTTATAAAGTGAAACAGCATAAATAACCAGTAAAATCACCACAATTAGAATTATAATTTCAATAATCATTATTTATCCTCCTAAAATCCTAATATATTATAGTTAAAAATTTTGTTATTTAAAATTAATATATCTACATATTATATATGCTAATCTAATATTTCACTAATAATAAAATTTGATTCGCTATAATTGAATAATTTAAAAAAAGTTAGTTTAGCAGATATTTAAATTTTGATTGTAATATAATTAAAAAAAAGTTAATAAAATATTAGGAAATCTAGGTTTATTTTTGTATACTATCCTATCTCAGCCATTTCATCTAGACAGCACACAGATTCGAATACGTGTAAATCTCCCATTTGCATTTCAACTACAACCACAAAGGATGTATAGAGTGGTCCAAAATTAGGGATTTGATTTCTAAGATAATTTTGATATTTATAATTATTATTAAGCATTAATATCACCTCAGTGTGTATGAAACATGAAATTTGTTATATTAAACTGTCATCAAATCCAAGATATGTTTTAGTTAATTTGGGTTACTATAATATTGATTTTTATCATATATAAATAAATCGTTTAAAAAAAAATTCAGAATATTCCATACCAAATCACTATTAAATCATTTACAGGAAAACAAAATTTTTATCCAAAAAGAACTAGTTGTCTTTGAAACAAATAAAAACACAGTCATTTATGAAATTTAATAGAAAACTTAATTTCAGCTTCAAATAAATATTGATCAAGATAAAAAAAAACTTGAGGTGAATTGTATGTCTAAAAAGAGTGATGCAATGAAGGATGAATTACAGAAAAAAACATTACATGCTAAAATTAAAACTGATGAATTAAAAGCAAAGACACTGGTAAAACAAGAAGAAATCAAAAACAATGCCATTGAAGTTAAAAAAGGTGCTTTAAAAAAGACAGCAGATGCAAAGGATAGTGCTATCATGAAAACAGCGGAAATAAAAGAAACAACCACCAATAAAACAGCGGAAATAAAAGAAAATGCATCTGAAAGATCTGCAGAATTCAAGGGAAATGCTGAAAAAACAAGAAAACAAGCAGAAGGTATGATCAACGAATTTATAAGCAGTTTAAAGGATAAACAGGAAGAATTTGGAAAAACAATTGCTGATTATACTGCTGGTGAAAAACTTCTGACCGATGTCATCAACACAGAAAACAGTATAATAATCAAGACAGACCTTCCACCATTAACTAAAGAAGATGTTAACGTAAATATTACCGAAGATTCGGTCGAGATCATTGCAAAATTTGAGGAAAAAGATGAAAATCTGGAATTTATTAAAAATGAAAGAAATTATGGTGAAACTGTAAGAATTATACCACTTCCAGTTATAATTGATGTTAAAAAAGCTTCTGCAAACTTTGTGGACTCAGTTTTAACAATTGAACTTCCTAAAGTTCAAAAAGAAAAAATCAACGTAAAAATTGAATAAAAATAATTATACTACTTTTTTATTTTTTTTTATCATAGTATTCCATTTCATTGAAATCTATTTTAAATGAAGTACCATTACTCTGATCAAGATATATCTTACCATCTATCTGATGTGTCAGTGTGGTTATTAACTGTAAACCCAATGAATCTGTACTCTCAAGATCTATATTCTCCGGAAAACCAATACCATCATCAGCAACACATAAGGTGTAACCATTATCTTTTCTAAGCAATGAAACATCGATATTTCCATTATCAATAGCATTTGATGGAAAAGCATACTTCAAGCTATTGGTTAGTAATTCATTGAGTATCAAACCCAGTGGTATGGTAATATCCGTATCCAGCATAATATCTTCAACATCTAAATTTAGTTTAACAACATTAGAATCGTGTACATAGGATCGAAATATATCGTTCGAAAGGGTTTTAATATAATCTCCAAAGTTTATTCTTTTAAGGTCCGTTGAAGAATAAATCTTTTGATGTATGAGTGCCATGGATTTAGCACGGCTCTGACTCTCCTTGAACATTATTAAATCATCTTTATCCTTAATATAATGTGATTGAAGATTAAGAAGGCTAGATATTACTGTTAAATTATTTTTAACCCTGTGATGTATCTCTTTTAACAGGGTTTCCTTC
>PMGM01000049.1 GCA_003158115.1 Methanobacterium sp. | reverse complement strand
AAATTATACCTACGATTATTGCAATTATCCCCATTACTTCACGACGTGCTTTAGAGTTCATATTCTATTTTATGTAAAAGAAAACATATATTTCTATCTGAATAAGTTATTAAATAACGATAAAATATATTTGAAATTCAATTAAAAATAATAATAATAATAATAAAAGAGTAAATTAAAATTCAGGTTAAATTTGGTCTTATTCTTTAACGTTTTCTAGTTTGTCTAGTCTTTCCTCGATTTTTTTGAGTTTTTTGTTTGTGGATCCTCGGTGTTCGTTGAATCTGCTGTCAAGAGTATCTAGGTCTCTTTATACTTTGGTGTATCTTTTTTCAATGTCTAAAATGTCATCTTTGGTTGCGAGTTCCCAGTCTTTAATGAGCTGGTCACTTTTATCATCTAGAAATAAGTCTATTTTATTTGAAAGTGAGTCCGTACTCGTTGCTTCTTTAACTGAGCCTTTTAATTTATCGCTTACACCTGATACTTTTTCGCTTACACTACTACCTGTTATCTTCTCACCTGCACCATAAAATGTAGAACGTACTTTTTCTCCCATTCCTGATGTTTTTTCTCCCATTCCAGACATTTTTTCACCTAATCCTCCGGTACCGTTGCCTTCATCTTCTACTTTTCCATTTGCATCTGAAACTGTTGAACGTGTTTTTTCTCCAGTTTCTACAGTAAATGAACGTGCATTAGTAAATGATAAATTCCTATATTCCATGTTGAAATAAAGCAGAACCACAATAGCACCTGCAACAACAAGTATTACTAATAGCTCTAATGGAGTCATTATTTTTTTCCTTCTTTAAATTTATTTTCTAGTTCCTTTTCCTTTTCCTCAATATCCATAAGTAGTTTTTGGAGTTTTATGTATTCTGTCTTTGCTTCAAGACGATTAACTCTCTCATTTATCTCACCATGTAGATAACCTGCTTTATTCATTAAACTAGATGTGTTTTCCCTTATATTGGTTAATTTTTCCTGTTGGTCCTTTGGCAAAATTATATCATTCATCATACGTTTAAATTCTAAGTCTCTCTCAACAAGTTCTATTTTCTTAAGTTCAGCCTGTTTTGTAAGAAATTCAACATTAGTTTGTNNAAAATACATTTTGATCAATTGCCATCATAACTTTTACAACTATTATTCGGGGATATCGCTCGTAAGAATTACTTTATCCCCAATAATTTTTACTATATCATAAGGAATTCTAGTCCCGCCACTAGACATTCCAAAACCCTCAAAGAACCCACCTTTTCCGACCACGAAAGCTTCCAAAGTTTGAGTTTCAAAATCAACTTCCACATCCTCTACTTTACCAATTACAATTCCAGATGTATCTATTACTTCTTTTCCAATAATTTCTTTTTTTAATAGAATTAAGAGTTGAAAATTGATTAAAAGTTAATTCAAATATTATATAAAGTTGAAATATCAAGAATAGATTAAACCACTCAAAAAAATTATCTTAAGGAGGTAAAAAAATGATTGATGATTTTAAAATTCCGCCGTTTCTTAGGCAAATTATTATTATAGCCGTTATTTTTATAGCAATTATAGGAATGAAATTTACTGCTCCTATATTGAGTCTTATACTACTTTCAATGTTCATCGCCATTATTATCTATCCTTTTTTGATGTGGCTTAAAAGGAGAGGCATTTCTTATAACCTTTCAGTTTCAATAACACTTGCAGGAATAGCGTTATTGGGTGTTGCAATTGTAAGTTTCTTAGTTGTAACATTAGCCCAGTTAGTAAAAGCAATTCCAACTTTGACTATAAACTCATCAGGATTTCTTGCACAATATGGTAATCAAATAATTGAATTTCTTGTTGCCCATATACCTGAAACAAATGCTGGAGGTCTTATTGCAGATGGAATTTTTATTGTGTTTGCAGTAATATTTTTGGTTTATGAGCTTCCTCAAATTAAATTAAGACTCGAAAAAGGATTAGGAGCAGATAATCCTACATTAAATAAGACATATGGACTTATGGGTGCTTTCGTTGAATACTTTGTAATAAGGGCAAAGGTCAATTTTTTTTATGGTATAGGTGTATCAGCTGTTCTTGTACTTTTTGACATTAACTTTGCACTTCTCTGGGGATTGTTAACATTTTTCCTTGGATTCATTCCATATATAGGTATTATAATTGCTGCAATACCTGCAGTATTAGTAGCTTGGGCTAAATATGGAATACAAGGCGCTATAATCATGGCACTTTTCTTTATAATAATTAATACCATTGCTGAAAGTGTTATATTTCCTAAACTTACTGGTAAAGGTCTACAAATGTCAGTGTATGTAGTTTTTGTTTCATTATTTGTATGGGGCTGGATATTAGGTCCAATAGGATTTTTCATTGGTGTTCCTATGACACTAGTCATAATAAAATATCTTGAAAACTTTGAAGAAACTCGCTGGATGGCTCTATTAATGGGCAGTGACGCTGAAGATGATCCTAAGGAAAATAAATCTTGAATAGACAGATTAAAAAAACAACACCAATGTGGACAAATATGGTAGAATCAGAACTTGAAAAGGTTCAACATTCTACTTCACTATTCCAATTAATGATATTTATTAATATTTCTATTTTTATGTTTTTAATTCTAACATTGCTTCATAATTTTTCAGTGCAACTAAGGCACCTAATACTATGTAAAGTACAGTGATTCCTAGGGGGAGGCCACCACCTACTTCAAGATTAGGTTGTGTGCTTACAATAACGCGTAGAATAACTCCCATTACACCTAAAATTGAAGCTCCAGC
>PMGM01000079.1 GCA_003158115.1 Methanobacterium sp. | reverse complement strand
GCATTTTTTATTATTCTTCCAAATGGAGCTATTGGCAGTTCACTCATAAAGATCTCCATATATATTAATAACCTCATTTTATTTAAATTCACCGTTATTCACCCTAAATTACCCTATTTCGATCGATAAAAAATATTAAATTATAATTATTTCCAAAAATTCCCATAAAATATTATGCATATTAATTTCCAGTAAAAATATCCAAATTATACTTAAAAGAATAATAAAATATTTAGAATGAGAAAATTAAATATGATTAATTGTTTATGATGATCTTAAATATGGCGAACTTGATCAAATGTCAAAAACTATTTCATGTCCAAATTCTGGATCCCCTAAAAAAGTAAAAATATCCAACCCTAATACGCCTGTATAGGAAAACTCATATAATGTTCAAAATGTGGTTACCAAGACCCTGTTGTTATTGAAGATGGTAATTTAGTAAAACAGATCAAAAACCTTACAAAAATGGATAAACTAAGTAAAAAAACATTTAAATGAAATTAAACCTAAATAATGGCTGTTATATGGGATGAATGATAAAAATCTTAAGAAAAATGATTAAAAAGTTTTGGAAAAATTAAATCCATGAAAGATTAATTTGAATATTAAACTGTATAACTAAAACTTGAATATTTTTTTTAATACATTACCATGTCGTTTTAATTAAATCCACTATTTCTAAAGATTCTTCATCTAAATATTTTAATAATTCATCTACCACCTGATTAAACCAATTATCAAGATCAACAGTTTGCTGTTGATTTAGATCATAATGATTATTTAAAAAAGTGTAATGTAACGGAATTAGATCTTTTATTGTTTTTTTACTTTTTAAAAAAATAGGGTCTTCTAATTGTGATAGAATAAAATCAGTGTTTAACTCTTGGAATAATGGTTTGACTGATAAATTTATAAATTCAATTCTTAAACCTTTTGGCGTTGTTGTAACTCTAATATCAATCATTATGACTCACCTGTATTATTATATTTGATATGTAATTATATCATATTTTTTTATTCAATTAAATATTAACTAAATACCTACTTAATTATTTATAGTCTAAATCAGTTTCTACATTTGCATTTATCTGAATTATTTAATATAATGAATGATTAATTTTCTACTTTAAATTATAATTTATAAACTTATTTATCTGTTTTTGATGATAATAATACTTCTTCTATACCCATTTTTCCCATCTATTATCATTGCTAAATTTGTTATAAGTTATGGTATTAATAGAATCATTTTTCGATGTTTCATTATTAAATCTTTAAAGAATTTTGATAAATTTCAAACTTTTATGTATAGATGAATAGAAGAGTTAATCCAATATGTTGATCAAAGTTAAAACAAACTGAACCTAATATTTTGTAGTGATAAAATGGATGAAGAAACCAAAAAAAGATTTCCAAAAGAATTTAGTATATTTGAAACTAATAATTCCTTAATACAAGAACCTGCAGGTCTAAATAATATTTCTGCACCAATAGGAATAGGATTGCCAGATATATACAAAAGAATGGAAAAAGAGAGATATTCATTCCCCAAAATTGAAGATATACAGAACCGTATAGATATCCTGAAAACAAATGAAAATGTTGATCATGACCTCGTTGAACTTTTAGAGGAAATGAAAAAAGCTTCTGAGGTTCAAATCAGAGTAGATTCAGACCCTATGGAAGAGATCAGAGAATTTAAAAGTGTTGAGGATCTTGTAAGAACTGAACAAGATTTTATTATAAAAGGAATTAGACAAACATTATCTAAAGAATCTATACAGATAATTAATAGAGAAATCGAATTAAATCCGGTGATATTTAGATCAAAATATCCTGAATTATTTGATTATATAATAACACTTAAAGATTAATAGAATATTTTTTTAAATTTTTATTCAAAATAATAAAATCTATTTAGATTATCCAAAGTGTTTTATATTTTACTAATAAAATCAGTAAATCCAAGGATATTTAAAAAAAGGAAGTAAGATAAGGTTATTTAATTTCAGCTCTTTTAAATTATTTTATGCTACTTTGCTTACTTTTCCAGTTACCAGATCTTTTCTGTATATATAGAAGCTTCCTACTGCATTTTCCTGTGACCAGACAATTGTATTACCTGAGATAATTGGATTAAACTGTACTTTATTAACTGAATAAACCTTACTTGTCACTCCTGTATCTATATTTTTCATGTATGCAATACCATCTAATCCACCTTGTTGCCAAACCACCTTGTTACCAGATATAGATGGAGTCCACTGTTCATCATTTGTGGGATATACTTTGCTGATAGTTCCTTTGGTTAGGTCTTTGATGTAGATCAAGAAATTGGCATCAGAATCCTGTTGCCAGACAACTTTTGTACCTGAAATACTAGGATAATATAAACCATATTTTGATGATACCACCTGGCTGAAAGTTCCCGTTAAAAGATTTTTCTCGACAATTGTGTTAGCAGTTTTTGTGCTTTCGACCCATACAACCCTTGTACCATCTATTGATGGATTATGTTGATCTGCTGATGATACTTTTAACTTACCAACAAATCCGCTTGCAATATTTTTCTCATAGATGGCTCCTTTAGTTCCATCATATTGACTCCAAACAATTCGAGTCCCAGAAATTTTAGGATCGTACTGATTTTGAGTTGATGCATGTACTATACTAACTAATCCTGACAATACATTTTTCATATATATATTTGAGATGCCCTTCGAAGACATTTGTTCCCAGACAATTCGTGTACCTGAAATAGCGGGAGTATATTGATTATAGTTAGAAGCATAGACCTTACCAACAAATCCAGATGCTATATTTTTCTCATAGATAGCTGAATGGTTATGTGAATCTTTCTGTACCCATACAATCCTACTTCCACTTACAGCTGGACTATTCTGATTTACTGTTGTAGCCGACGTAGTATTAAGTTTAGCTACAACTGTATGGTTGGTCTGTACTGTTGCAGCAGATGCTGTTCCTGCACCAATGAAACAAAAAAGACATAATATGGCAGTTAATAATATTATTTTTCTCTGCAAATTTTTAACCTCCAAATTTCATTTTTTTTTTAATTAAAAATTTAATTCAAATACTTGTTTCAGATAAAAAATTTGAAATTAATTATTATCTTAAGTTTTATAGTTATTAAGTTCTTTGAAATAACTCCATATAATATTATATCAAATAATTAGCCATAACCCTGTATTAAGTTAAAAAATAGATAAAAAGAAGTTTAAGGGTGTTATTTTTATAAAATATTTTTTTTTAAAGTATTACCATAATATCAAATGGAAGTATTCAAACATGTTTTTAAGAACTACCTTTTAATTCCTGCATAAATGGCGAATTCAAAACATTTGAAAAAACAATCCACATCTATGAATCCTATCTCTTTCAACCAGTCACATTGCATTGTAACTGGTAGGAGTATATTTTCTAATTGATCTGGTCGATTTAAATGCTCGTCCATTAAATCGGCTTTATTTTGATTTTTACCTTCCTTTTCCAATTTTTTATGGAGTGTATCGACAATAAGTTCATTGAAAAGAGAATTACCAAATTTAGATGTGCTTGCTACATGGTCCATATTTATGAATATTCCACCAGGTTTTAATATTTTAAATATTTCTTCAAACAATTCATATTTCCGTCCGTTTTTCAGATGGTGAATTGCATAACCACTTACAACCACTTCGGGTTTATTAATAACATTATCTTGCCAATTACTGTTTGATAAATCGGATTGAATAATTTTCTGATTATGGAAAGCACTCATCCGCTTTTTTGCTGCATCAATCATACTGGGGGAATAATCGAGCAATAATCCATTCGCATCAGAATATTGAGTCAATATGGTATTTGCAAGAATTCCATCCCCACAACCGAGGTCAATAAAGTTATTGACAGTTAATTGGGATTTTAAAATTAAACGAAGTAATATATCATATTGTTCTGTTTGAAAAGGTCTAGCTTCTCTTGTTTTTGTTAAAAAATTATCTACAATTGAGGGGTTTTTCCAAGCATTCATTAATATTCACCTTTTATGATTTTAATATTTGAACTGTTAAAGTTTCTATTTTTTCCTTCATAATGTTCATGTATATAGATTTATTTGGAATTAAGGTTGAAATATACAAGTTTAAAGTTTATTCAGAGTTACTTGGATACATTACTACCCAGTATAAAGAGAATTTCGTTACCGATCTTGTTGCATCTAACAGTTAAGGATGTACAAAAAGGATTAATCCTAAAATTTTTAAATCTTATTTTTAAATCCATTGCGATTATAAATTTCATATCTTACATTTAATATTTCTGTTCATAACGTTTTACACTATTTATTACTTGTAATATTATTTTTTAATAAAAATCTTGCAATATTACAGTGTATTAATATTTTTAAATTATTTTTTTAAATCCATTTATTGATAAATCAGATAATATGGACTAAAAACCAAATATAAAAATTCTTCTTAAATTTTTTTTATATTTTCATTTTTTATTTTAATGTTGATATAAATGGCAATCCATTCTTTTTTGTATGTTATTAAAAACTTTCAAGTCCATCTCAGAACAGGTCATGATTGAATTAATGAGGTAATAAGTAAGTTATTACCAAGAACATTGTCAAAGCTATCACAACTATAACTGTTGCCCCGGCTACGTAATTGTATAACTTTGAGTTTACATATTTTCCCATTATCTTCTTATCATTAATGATTAAAAGCATAAATATTAGACAAAATGGGATTACCATACCGTTTATAACCTGAGAGAAGTACAATATTAAAAGTAATGGTGCATTTGGAATCAAGATTATGATACAGGCCAATAATATAAGTCCCAAATATAATCCATGGAATATTGGTGCTTCTCTAAAGCTTTTGTTAACTCCAGATTCCACTCCAAGACCTTCACAAACTAAATATGCAGTTGCCAATGGTACGATGCTTGCTGATAATATTGAGGCATTTAAGAATCCAAATGCAAATAATATACTTGCATATTCCCCTGCAAGAGGTACAAGGGCTTTTGAAATATCTACAACATTATTCACTGGAATACCATGTGCAAATATGGTGACTGCACAAGCTAGTACTATAAAGAATCCTATAACACTTTCAGCTAGTGCTCCTCCTATTGCATCTAATTTGGAATATTTTAAATTCTTTAATGATACTTCTTTCTCTACAACTGCACCTTGAAGATAAAACATTTGCCAAGGTGATATTGTAGCTCCAACCACACCTACAACCATGGTAATATAAGCTATGTTACTGGATAAATGTGGTACTATTAAGCTTTTTGTAGCGAGACCCCAGTTTGGCCCTGCAAGAATTGCTGATGCAATATATGTTATATAAATTGCTGAACCTACTAGAAATACATGTTCAACTTTTTTATAATTACCTTTAACTATAAGAAGCCAGATTGATAATGCAGCTACTGGAAGTGCAAAGAATAATGGAACATTAAATATACCTGCACTTACCGCTATACCAGAAAATTCACCGAGTATATTGCCAAAATTACATAATACAAGTACAACCACCAGAACTAGGGTAATTCTAATCCCCATTTTTTGACGTATAAGATCAATAAGTCCTTTTTTAGATACAACACCTAATCTAACACCCATTTCCTGGATAAGAGCTAAAATTATGAAACATGGAACAAATAACCATAGTATACTATATCCAAATGTTGAACCTCCCAATGAAAAAGTAGTGATACCTCCAGCATCATTACATACATTAGCAGTAATTATTCCCGGCCCCATTACACCTAAAAAAAGTATTAAACTTATAATAAAAGGACTTTTAACTATCCTCTGGTAAATAGCTAAAAATTTAAAATCCATAAAATAATAACCTCCTTATATTTAATTTCCAAATATTTTTGGAGATTTTTTCTTCCAAAGATCTGGTGAAATAATATCTACCACATCATCAACGGTAATAATACCCTTTAGTTTCGTTTCATCCTCTACAACAGGTATTGCTAATAAACTATATTTAGCAATCTTATGAGCAACTTCATCCAGATCCTCTAATATATCTGCTTTAATTAATATTGTGTGCATGAAATCAGTGATCTTTTTATCAGGAACCGCTAGTAAAATATCTCTTAAAGAAACTACTCCCAATAAATCTCCATTTTTGGAGGTAATATAAATATAATAAATGGTTTCAACATGTTTAGCGATTTCTTGAAGAGATTCCATCACTTCCCTGCTTGTCAAGTTGTGATTAACATATGCATATTCTGTGGTCATGATTCCGCCAGCTGTGTTTTTTGGGTACTTAAGTAATTTTTTTATATCCTCAGATTCTTGAGGTTCCATTAAATCTAGGAGTTCTAGAGCTTTTTCTTTGGAGGAATCACCGATTACATCTGCAGCATGATCAGGATTCATTTTATCTAATATTTCAGCGGCATGTTGACCATTCATACCCTCTAAAAGTGAAACTTGTCTCTCCGGGGAGACATTCTTTAAAACATCAGCTGCAGTTTCATGATCAAGGCAATGAAAAAAATTTAATGATTCATTAAAACTTAATTGTTCCATTATTTCAGCTATATCTGCAGGGTGAATTTTTTCTATTTTTTTTAGGGGCATTTTTAATTTCAAATCACAATAATCTGTATTTAATGTGTCTATATTTTCCCAAGCTATGATATTATCATCTGGATTTATACCAAATCGTTTTGCGATACCTGCCAATCTAAATCTTTTTAAAATACCATAAAATCCATTATCGATACCAATAGCATGATAATGGCCATGAATTGAGGATATTATAATGTCATTAACTCTTTTAACCTTCTTATCCTCAACATCAACAACTTGATGATCAAGAACATCTTCAGCTAATTTTATATCTGACTTTTCAATCTCATAATTCGATATATCTTTTAATGCACTTTTAAGGGTAATTTTCTTCCCTAAATCATTTATATTGGTGCAAGGTATGGTAATTTTATTTTTATTAGAGATATTTACAGTTATGGCTTTTATATTGGGATCTGAACTATCTGGAGATATTATAATATCTTTTAGTTTTCCAATTTTTTTTCCTGTGGAATCCGTAACTGATTTTTTGATTAAATCACTCAGATACAATGTTTTTCACCTAATTTTTATTCGTTGAATATTTAAAGTCTTAAATGAGTAAATTGAATGTGAAAATGTTAATCATTTTAAAAATTTTTTTAGGTTTACCTAATTTTAGATTTTCTTAGGTATACCTAATATTTCATATTATATATAATTTGCTTATATATAGTCTGTAAATTATTGGTGTTAATGTTTTTTCTATGTTTTCTCACCTAATTCTCATTTGTTTTAGTAAAAAATTGATTATTCCGTTTTTTTTGTCTTGTATTCTCAATTTTAAGTTCATCTGACAATGTTTTGACATTGTTTTCCTTTGTAATTATTTTGATGAAAATTAAATATGAATATTGGGATTAAATAGATTTTATTATGTAATATAGATTAATCAATTTTTTTTATCCTAAATTTCATATCTCATCACTTTTTTGGACAAAAGAATTTAGACAATAGTTAGTATGGAATAAGTATTATCTATGAAAGTGAAAGTAACGACACAGAATAGAAAATGATTTTTATGTGGAAATGGACTAGATTCTGTTTTTCTAAAAAGTTTGTAGGAGTTTTTTAGGCATATTTAATATTTTCGTTATATTTCTTTGTTATACTTCTTTGTTATACTTCTAGCAACTTCTTTTGCATTTTTTAGGTCTTCTTCATTGGGGTTTCCTTTGAATATACTATATCCTTTACAATGGAATTCGCCAATTATTTCAAAACCTTTATCTGATAACTTTTCTTTAAACCAATTATTATAGTCTGATCTGTTTTGTCTACTTGTTGAAAATATAAATGCTTTTCTATTTTTTACATTATCTAAACCTTCGATATATTCCATCAACTTTTTTTGGGGTTTATCATAATATATTCCTGAACCAAACCCAATCAGATCATACTCTCCAATCATATTCTTATCAGCATTTTCAACATCTAAAAATTTTGCATTTAAAACTTCAGCCATTGCAATAGCAATTTTTTTTGTGTTCCCATGAAAAACTGACTTGTAAACTATTAATGTTTCCATTTTTAATCATTTCCCCTTTTTATTAAATATATCTGATATTTCAGACTAAATTTATAAAAAATTACTTAATTTCAACTACAAATTAAATTTCAATCAATTTATTAACCATCTTTTCATTAATCTTCGTAACTAAATATTGGCCTTTTCTTTCAATAAGGATAATTCAAGTTAAACAATTCTTCCATGATGAAATTGTGAATGCACAACTATTCAGTGGTTAGTAATATCGCTTATTTTACAACAATCATATTTTTTATAATGTTTTTCCTGATTTTAGCAATTTGTAAATATTATTTTAATGTTAATGTTCTAAAGAGCTTTAAATACTATTCTGATTTTTTTATTCCTGGTGTTAATTCTCATTTATATCAATTTAATAATTTGATATGTATCGAAGTATTAAAATAATATTATCGAACTATATAAAAAGTTTTTGGTTCCCATATTAAATTTGAATAATTAAAGAAAAACTTTATAAGTCACGAATGACTACTCACTCATATGGGTGATTAGTCACTCAATTATAAATTTTAAATAGGTTAAAATTTAAAAAAAGGTAAAAATTATGAAAATAGAAGAAAATATCTATGCTTTAGAATCAACAAAAGGTAGCTATGCATATTTGATTAATGATAAAGAAACAATTTTAATAGATACTGGAAACCCCGGGAAAGTTAAGAATATTTTAAAGGAAATTGAATCCTTAAATATCAATCCAAAAAATATAAAACACATTCTATTAACACACCACGACGTTGATCATATAGGAAATGCAGCATTACTTCAGAAAGAAACAGGAGCCATACTATGGGCATCAAAAGAGGATATACCATATATTCTAGGTGATAAAAGCCGTCCGGGGATTAAAAAGGTAGCATCATTAATATTGAGATCAAAAAAACCTGAAAAAATAAAATCATATAACGGACAAGAAATAAACGATATAAAAATAATACAAACACCAGGCCATACCCCAGGACATGTATCCTTTCTCTATAAAGATATTTTATTTGCAGGTGATCTTGTAAGAAATGCAAATGGAGTACTAAAAAAACAACCTAAAATGGGTAATTCTGATGATAAATCACTTAACGAATCTATACATAAAATGAGTGAATATTCTTTTAAATGGGTTTGCCCAGCTCATGGCGAACCTTTAGAAGTAAAGAATGAATGGAAACAGTTACTAAGCAATATCACAGGAAATAAATATTGCAACGTATGAATTTATTGTAGGAATATCAAAAAAAACTGAACTAAGAAGAAAAGAATTCATTAATACTGGGACAAATTATTCCGAGAAAAAGGATTTTATCAAACATCCATAAGTAATATACAAGAAAAGATTATAAAAAAGTTATAAATTCCTTTAAAAATTAATGGAATATGATTTTGAAATGTGTAAGTTATCATAGAGCCTGTTAAACTATAACCTAATAAAAAAAATTAAAGCGGATTGATTAAAAAAATGATTGATATCCATTTAATTCTTCTTCCATTATTCGGATTGATTATAGGCCTCGTAGTGTCTATGTTTGGTGGTGGTGGAGGCGGATTCTTTGTACCGGTTTTGATTTTGATTTTCGGTGTCACACCACAAGTAGCTATCGCTACTTCTTTAGCATCGGTGTTACCCACCACAGCAGTAAGTACCTTCAGTCACTTCCGTCAAGGCAATGTTGATATCCGCACAGGATTAATTCTGGGAATCGGAGGAATAATAGGTACATTAATAGGGGCTAATATTGCCAATATTATTCCACCTAACCTTTTACAAAAGATTTTAGGCATATTCACGTTAATAATGATAATTCCAATGTTGAGAAGTTTAATACAAAGACGTCAAAAAATGAAAGAAAAAAATGAGGATAAAGAGGAAAAATTAACCCTTACCGGTCCTAAAA
>PMGM01000024.1 GCA_003158115.1 Methanobacterium sp. | reverse complement strand
TCTTTTCCAACGACTAGGTCTTGTATATATTTTACATAGGATTTGTAAGTTATTATGACATCTGCTGATTTAATTGCGTTTACTGCACGAAAAGTCATATCTTCTCGTGATGGACCTATACCAATAACACTAATCATTTATTCACCTGTAAATTTAAAAATTTTAATTTCAATAGTTTAATTCTTTTCAAATCTTAAAAAATAATTAAAATATTATTTCAAAGTGTACTGCTGGAATTTCCATATAGTACACTGGTTGAGGTTATTTGGATAGTACTAACATCAACTATAAGATTATCATTAATATCGTATGAAGCATTTGCAGATGCTGTTATACTATAAGTTTGGTTAGCAGTTATCACCACAGCAGTAGTATTACTTCCTGAAATCGCATTTTGATATCCTATCGCTGTTATATTAACCGGGAAAATAGCATTTTTGGTTGTTCCAGTTGTTTGAGCAGTTAATGACTGTATATTTATATCATAACTTGTTTTATTAGTCAACTCTGAAGCTACATTTTGATAATTAGAAATGTTCATATTACCTTGTGTATTTATAATTTTAGATCCTGATCCAAAACTTAAAAAGGAGGTGACCTCTTCAATCTGTAAACCAATTAATTTCCCCACATCTGGTGCTTGGGATGTAACGATAGTATAAGAACTTATTAGACCCGCTTCGAAGAAAACTGCGAAAAATATTATGAATAATATGATCTTCATGATTCTGGACAAATATCTCACCTTCAATTTTTAGTATCAGTAATATGGATTAACTATTATAATTAAGATTATAAATATAGTTTGAATACTCTTATTTGTATATTATGTTTAAAAAATAGTTGATGGGATCAATATGAACGATGATATAATTTTAAAATTTACTAATGCCGAACTTCTTATTGATGATTCTGCTTATAAAAAAATAGAACAACAAGAAAATTCTTTACAGTTTGCAGATTCTCTAATACAAGATGTTTCAGGGTCAAAAAGTGATCTCTTCATTTTAACGGGTGCTATTGTAGACCAATTCCTTCAAAAAAATGTAACGAATCAGATTATTAATTATTCCCCTGAAAATATTGGAATTACAGACGAAGGATATGATACTCTAGATAGTGGGAATATATCACAGAGCAAATTCATGGATATACCATTTAATTTTGAAGTATTACAAGATGCAAGTAAAAAATCCTATACTAATGGTGAAATAAAGGATTTTACATCATATTTCAATAGTAGATTTCAAAAACTGAAGGCTTTGTTGCTTAAAAAACCCGGACTTCGTGACAGTTATCCTATGAAAGATGTTGGTGTGCGTGATGATGTGGTTAATGTCATTGGAATGGTAAATGACATTAGAAATACCAAAAATAACCATAAAATTATGGAAATCGAAGATGAAACTGGCTTCATTACTGTTTTGATACATAATGAAAATCATTCTCTATTTGAAATGGCTGAAAGTATTGTTAAGGATGAGGTAATTGGTGTAATTGGAAGTAAAAAAGGTACTCTAGTTATTGCATCAGATATAATCCATCCAAGTGTTCCTAGAATTGAAGAGAAAAAAATGGATTTCTCAGCTGTATTTATTTCTGATATTCATATTGGAAGTTCTACTTTTTTAGAGAATGAATTCCAAAGATTTATAAAATGGATAAATGGCGATTTCGGAGATGAAGAACAACGAAACATAGCAAACGATGTTCGTTACCTTGTTATAGCCGGTGATGTGGTAGATGGAATTGGGATTTATCCTCATCAAGAAGAGGAATTAACAATAAAAAACATTTACGAACAATATGAAGAAGCAGCAAGATTTATAGGAGATATTAAAGATATTAAAATTGTTATTGCACCTGGAAACCACGATGCATCTAGACTAGCTGAACCACAACCTGCAATTCCAGAACACTATGCAGCGGATCTATACAAAATTAAAAATGCAGAGTTTGTTAGTAACCCATCACTTGTGAGTTTAGATGGATTCAAAACTCTTATATATCATGGTAGAAGTTTTGATGATCTTGCAATGACTATAAATGGGCTATCTCATCAAACTTCTGATCTAATAATGAGAGAACTGATTGAAAAAAGACACTTAGCACCTATATATGGTGAAAGAACACCTCTTGCTTCTGAATTTGAAGATCATTTGGTAATAGATGAAATTCCAGATATATTCCATACTGGTCATGTCCATATTAATGCATACAAAAAGCATAAGGGCATCCATATGATAAATTCAGGTACATTCCAATCACAAACTGAATTCCAGAAAATATATAATATAATGCCTACATGTGCTGAGGTACCTGTGTTAAATCGAGGAGCTTTTAAAATACTAAAATTCACATAGATATACTAAATAATTATTTTCATATACTATTATTTTATTCAACATTTATTTGATCAAGGAGGATTTTAATATACAACGTAAAGAAATTTTAAGGAAAATGATCCAAATATCAAGTTACTTATATGAAAAAGGCTTGGTCCCGGGAAAATCAGGCAATATTAGTATAAGATATAAAAAAGATGAATTTGAACGTATAGCCGTCACTCCCCGTGGATTGTCTCTTAAATCTTTGGCTGAAAAGGATATTGTAATCGTTGACATGGAAAAAAATAAAATTTATGATGATAATAAAACCCCTACTTCGGAATTGTTAATGCATCTTAAGATATACAAAACAAGAAAAGATGTCAATGCAGTTATACATACTCATTCCCCAATTGCAACAGGATTTGCTTTTGCAGGAGAAAAAATAGAAAAAATAGAAGGTTTTGGTCCTGTTAATGATAAATTTATTACATATGTAGATTATTATAATCCTGGTAGTGTAGAACTTGCTGAAGCAGTTTCTAAAGGATTGGAAAAATCAGACGTGGTAATTTTAGAAGAACATGGAATAGTATCAGTTGGAAAAAATTTAGATGATGCTTCTCTTCTCTCTGAATTCATTGAAGAAAGCGCTAAAACTCAGTTTGTAAAAAGAGTATTAATGTCTAATAGACTCTAATTCGCTTAAAACATTCCATATTAATGTTCTAGCATGTATTGGGATGTTTGGATCATTACTTATCTCATCTAAAATAGAAATCACTGTACTCGCTCGTACTGTAGGTTCGTCATCATCTTTAGATAATAAATCCTTAGATTCCTCTGCTGCCCTTCTAATATTTCTAGGAACACTAGTATCTTCTGTTATATGTTGTAAAATCTGATTACAACGATCAAATGCATCTTGACTCATAATTCAGCCTCCATTTTTAAGTTGAATGTAACATTTAAATTTATAGTAATAGTATTGTAAGTTATATCCATGTATTTTTATATCTTCTGATTAAAAAAGTTATGGAATGTTAAATATATATTTGTTATATTTATTATTAATTAATTTTTAGATACTGCTACTGCCACAGTAACACCATTATAAGGGGTTTTTTTGAATATTAAATTTGAATCTTCACCTGCAGCTATTAATGAAGATGGTTCGCATATACCGGGCAAGCCAAATTTTTCAATTACGAAATCTGAATAAGTAATATCATCATTTTTGAAATCTTTAATTAATTTAGTTGGAACAATTTCAAGTGGTAGACCTAGCTCTTCTGCAGCATTTATTATTCCAATTTCTTTCTCTTTCATATCTCCAGTCGCAAGTAAATCAATACGTTCGATAGGTAAATTAAGTATCTTTAAAGCAGATTTAACAGCATCGACAACTGAATTTGTTTCAATATTCTTTCTAGATCCTAATCCCACAACTATTTTTTTCGGCTTTAAATGAATAGTTACAGAACCATTTGATACTGTTATATCATCTGATTTATTCTTGATCTTATCATAAGATTTTTTAATATCCAAATCTTCCCAAATGAATTTATATTTAGAATTAATAGCTATTTGCACCATTTGATTGTTTAATAATGCTGAATTTATGTTTTTAACCTTAGAAATATCATCAATCTTCAAGTAATATTTCTTTGCAAGGCAGTCTACCCCTAATTTATTGTTTAGATCTGTCGCTGTTGTAATAACAGATTCACTGTGGATTAGATTGGCGATTTTGTTTGATAATTCATTTCCACCACCTAAATGTCCTGAAAGAAGACTGATAATATGTTGACCCTTTTCATCAATGATTAAAACTGCAGGATCGTCTTTTTTATTTTTTATCAACGAACAGATATTTCGAATCATTATACCCGTTGCCATAATACCTATAATACAATTATAGGAATGGAATATAGATTTTATATTCTGTTTAACATTTTTATGGAATAAATCAACTTTGATTACTGTTGGATCCTCTTTAAGAGCACTTGAAATGTCCATTGCAAGCGATTTACCATTTTGTGTTATACTTATTATCGCTATTTTCATTTTATCACTTCAAGATGTTAGATTCTTTTATTATTAAATTTAATAGTTTATCCCTGTTTTAATTATGTTTTTTATTATAGAACTATTCAAAGATTTGCAAGCAAAATAATAAATATTAAAAATAAAAACATTGAAACTATAAAAAATAGGATAATAGAGATTTTTGTTAGTTTAATTGTTTCTGTAATAGTTTCAGATTTTAAATTGTTAATTGGATCACCTAATGTATAGCATCCAGGCTTTATGAGCTGTATACCTAAAGCACCGGCTGTTGCTGCCATAGGATATCCTGAATTAGGACTAGGTGTTTTTTTAGCATCTCTAAACATTATTTTATACGAATTACGCCAGTTCAGTCTGAGTATAAACGCGGCCATAATAATTAAAATACCAGTAATTCTAGCAGGCAAATAATTTAGAATATCATCTAATTTTGCAGGAAACCATCCAATATTGATATTTTTAGGATTTTTATAACCTATCATTGCATCGAGTGTATTAACAACTCGGTATGCAATTCCACCTAGAACACCTAATATGAATGTATAAAAAATTGGAGAAACAACAGAATCTGTGATATTTTCTGTTAAAGTTTCTATAACCGCTGAAATTATTTTTTCATATGATAATTGACTTGTATCTCTACTAACAAGATATGAAACAGATTTCCGGGCATTATCAATATCATGGTTAATATCTATCTTAACGTTATCTGCAGAATTTATTAAAAGTTTTATTGAAAAGGTAGTAGAGAGGAGTATGGATGAGATAATTATCATTAACAAATTATTAAACTTAAAAATCCAAATAATAAATGCAAAAATCCAAGATAACAAGATTATTAGGAATATAGTTAGAAAAGCTCCAGCAATTCTTGTATTAATAAGGGAATATCTTTCCTTTAATTTTTTAAAAATTTCAATGATTCGTCCTATAAATACAACAGGATGGATATTTGTTGGTAATTCGCCGAATAATAAGTCTATTACAACTGCTATAAAAATAATAGTAAGAATTGATAATGGGCCCATGAAAAAAACCTTTTTAATGTATTATATTTTCTTTAAGATCGAAAGATAGGTTTATAATTTTATTTTATAATTAGCTTAATTGTCAATATAATTTAAACCTTTAAAATAGTGTGGATAATTTTGTTGAATAAATGGATGAGAGATGCATTTCATGTGGAAAAAAAATTGTTTTTAAAAATTTCAAAAAATGGATTAAAAATTTTCCTAATGTGAGATACATTTCAAATGTAATTATCAGATCCATATCTTGAAATAAATGTGAGAGGTACATTGCAAGTGTAACTTTTTAACTTTGATTAGTGAAAAGAAAAATATAAAATTTGAAAATTTTTAAAGGTATATTGCAAGTGTATTAATGTATATTTTTTAACATAAATCATTCAGTATTAAATTTATTTTCATGATTATTTGAAAAAAAATTTGATATAATTGGAAATAATCATATATTCAAGTACAATTGTTCATATTTTAAAAAAAAAATCTGTAAATGAATAAAAAGTCTATTTTTTCAATTTAAAGCTTCTTAAAATGAAAAGAATTAATGATTTTTATAATAATTAAATTTTAAAATAAGTATAGATTTTTTTACTGAATTTTTATTATTATATATTTTTATATTATATATTTAAAATTTTTAATTATATTGAAATTTAATTGTATTTATTACTATATAAATAGATCTATAAAATAAGAACTTAAGATTAAAAATACATTATACATAACTTCTTTAAAAAAAATTTTTAGTTTTCTCAAATTAATTTATTTAAAATTAGAATAAAATTATTTATCTGGAGTAAAAATAGATTTAAGCAGATATTTAAACATTAAATGTAATATTATAACACATTAATTGTATTCTCAATTTTTTAAATTAATTTAAATCTTGATCAAATTGTTTTTTTATATATTTATTGAATTTTAGAAAACATTTAATGATAAAGCCGCGAAATCAAAAATTTACAATATCATATCTACATTATATTTTTTTTATGAAAAACACGAAAACTATAATACAAACATTTCACTGAATACTATTTACACTTGCAATGTACCTTTCACTCATAATTTCTTCAATGATATTTTAAAGTTTACACTTGCAATGCACCTCTCAGTTTATCATGAATGTAATTTTAACATTTTTACACTTGAAATACATCTTGAAATTTTTTGGTGCGAATTTAATAAAAATTTTTACACTTGAAATGTACCTCTCATTCCCAATGCTAATGAAAAACTCATTTCAATAACTATGAAAGATAGGTCTTTTCTTATAAAAAGTCCTATATTAAATGATTTATTAAATGCAAATTAATATCATGAATATTTAAAATATTCACTAATACTATACTTTATTGATTTTTTTATAAAATGGAATAAGTGGTAGAATGAATATATTCGAAGAATTGGGCGAAAAAAAGACGGTTTTTAAATGCAAAAAATATTTGGATCATAGATTCCTACCTGAAAAATTACCTCATCGTGAAGAACAAATAAAATCTGTTGCAAAATATTGGATTGAGGCTTTAAGTAGTGTTACTCCTCCTGATGTCACGATATATGGTAAAACAGGTACTGGTAAAACAGCTGTAGCCAAATTTGCAAGAAAACAATTAGAACAAATTTCAAAGGAAAAAAAAGTTAATGTTAGGGTAGAATATATTCGGTGTACGGACTATACAACGGAATACCAAGTAATAGCCCGTTTATGCCAACAAATGGGTCGTGATGTTCCTTATAGAGGATGGACTAAAGCAGAAGTAATTCATGCCTTCCGTGATCTTTTCAAGAAAAATGTTTTTGGCAAAGATCTTATCTTAATAATTATACTTGATGAAGTTGATATTTTATTAAAAAATGATGGTGATGGTCTTCTTTATACATTAACAAGAACGGATAATGTTTCAATTGCATCTATAAGTAACTTTGTTGATTTTAAACAATTCATTAAACCACGAGTTAGAAGCAGCCTACGTGACAGGGAGATTGTTTTCCCACCTTACAATGCTCAACAATTAGTAGATATTCTACATGAAAGGTCTCAAATGTCATTTAAGGATGATGTACTCAATAATGATGTTATACCTCTCTGCGCGGCACTAGCTGCTAAAGAAGAGGGGGATGCTAGGTATGCTTTAGATTTATTACGTACATCAGGCGAACTAGCAGACGAAAAAGCTTCTGAAACTGTTTTTGAAAACTATGTGCGTGAAGCTAAAGATTACATAGAACATAATAAAGTTACAGATATTGTAATGACCCTTCCAAGTCAGCAACAAAAAGTTTTAGAATCAATATTGTATTTAACAAAAGAAAAAGAAGAGATAACATCTGGAAGACTTTATGAAGTATATAAAGAATTTTCTAAAGGTGATTCTGTGTCCTACAGAAGAATATTTGACTTTATTAACGAGCTGGAAATGTTAGGTCTTATATCGACTAAAACAATTTCAAGAGGTAGGGGAAAGGGAAGAACTAATATTATTGATCTTCAGTGTGAAATGGGACTGCTTGAAGATGCGATATGGAATGGATAGTATAATATCTATCTAGTCCATTTTTATTTTAATTAATAAATTAAATAAAAAAAATAATTATTATTTTTCATAACTTTCTATTATTGATTTTAATAGAGCCATACGTACAGGAACACCATAAAATGCTTGTTCAAAATATTTTCCATACTTGGTGTTATCAACATCGTATGATATTTCATCAACCCTAGGAAGAGGATGCATTACAATAAGATCACTATCTTCAAGCAGAGCTTTATCAATCATATAAGCCCCTTTTATTTTTGCATATTCTTCAGGGTCAGGAAACCTTTCTTTTTGTATTCGTGTGACATATAAAACATCTGTATCCTCTAAAACGCTGTGAATATCATTAGTCTCATTTACAGAGACTCCTACTTTATTCAAATCGTGTACTATTCCTCTTGGCATTTCTAATTCAGGTGGGGATACAAAACTCATTTTCACATCAAACATTGCCAAAGCATATGCCAGTGAATGAACAGTTCTACCATATTTAAGGTCCCCGATAAGGGCCACATGTAGATCATCAATTCTACCAAGTAACCTTTTCATAGAATATAGATCCAATAATGTTTGGGTTGGATGTTGACCAGCACCATCACCGGCATTTATAACTGGTACATCGACAACACTACTTGCAAAACGTGCTGTACCTTCCATATTATGTCTTATTACAATTGCATCAGAATATTCTGCTACTATTTTTACGGTGTCTGTTAAATTTTCTCCTTTAGTTGCTGAACTTACATTTGCCTCTGCAAACCCTATAGTACTGCCTCCTAAGCGTTTCATAGCAGCTTCAAAGGATAATCTTGTTCGTGTAGATGGTTCATAAAATAACATTCCTAGTATCTTTCCTGAAAGGACATTGGACCTTTTTTTAGACCGTGCTATTGGTTCCATCTTCTCTGAAAGTCTTAAGATGTATTCTATATCATCTTTACTAAAATCACTGATAGAAATAATATTTTTTTGATCAAAAACCATTTAAACACCTATAAATTAAGTTCGAATTTATTTATAAATTATTTAAAATTTACATAATTAATTATTCTTTCTAACATCTTTCATATTAATATATTCAAAGTTTTCTTCCGAATGTGAGGTAACCTGTATGCCCTGCCATTCTTGTTTTTGGTCTGGTACCTTTGTTTGTTACTTCAATTCCCCTAAACATACATTCAAAACTTTCAACTTCTGAAAATCCTATTTTTTTAAGCACCTTCTGAAGTATTTGTACCTGTTCAACGAAAGGTGTATAAGTAGCAATATAACCACCAACTTTTAGAGATTCTTTAGCATATTCTCCAACATCCCAGGGCTTTGGAAGGTCTAAAAATACGAGATCTAAATTATCTTCATCTATGCCTTCGGTTATATCCTTACACTTAATTTGTACATTATCAAGTTCAAACCCCTTAATGTTCCGTTCTGCAATTTCTGCAAAGTCTTCACGGATTTCATAGGAATATACTTTACCTTCTTTCCCAACAATGTTTCCAAAATGCAATGCTGTTGCACCAGCACCAGTTCCAGCATCCAAAACCTTAAATCCGGAACTAAGGCCAGTTTTTGCAATCACAATTCCAATATCCTTTGGAAGAATTATATTACATTTCCTTTCCATAAGTTCGATATAATCGTTAACATTAGGTTTTATAACCTTAAATTCCCTTCCTAAATGGGTTTTAAGCACATCACCGGTACTAGATCCAACAATATCCTCTTCTGTTATAAATCCGAAGTCTGTATGGAACTCTTTATCAGTTACCATATATTTTTTACCCCTTTCATCCATCAAAATACGCAAATATACCACTCCTACTTTTAAATTATTGTATTTAATAAAATTTGTAAATCTGAATAAATACTAAACGAATAAATCAAATTATTGACTATTTTAAAACTTATTATTCATCTTTTTCTTCCATTTGTTGAATCATATCATCATCCATTTTCAACTTTAAATATCTTTCACTTTTAATAGTTTTAAAACCTGAATCTATAACTCTCAAAATCCTCTTGGCTATCTTATCCCCTATCCCTTCAACTTTTTTTAAATCATTCTCTGAAGCATTAATAACATTTTTAACACTTTTAAATTCTTCAAGAAGTTTCCTGGCTGTTACTGGGCCTATATTTGGTAGAGATTCAATTATATAAAGCTGCTGCTCCCAAGTAGTCAAAGGTTTTTTTTCAGTTCTAATCTGGATATCAGACTTTTCATGTGTCTGTTCTCTTACTGCTATCCTATAANNCTTCTGGTGATCTTGTAGGTATTATTGAAATTCCAAAGTCCACAGCAATCGATACCATTGCTCCACGTACAGCATTTGGATGTATGAATCCAGAGTAAAGCTCTGCACCTTCAATAATCATCAACGGTTTTTTGAAGTTATCTACAAGTTCTTTTGCCTGTTTATATAATCTCTTATCCATTATAGAACTTATAAAATCATTATTTGTCTTCCGTTCTATTGCAACATCGTCACTTACTTGATAATCAGCTACAGCAAGACTTTTAACTTTGATATCAACATTTAATCTTTCTAGTTCTCTTAATACTCTTGAACTACCTTCCCTTGAATCAGCATAAATAACTGGTTTAAAATCCTCTACTTCTTCTGTTTTCCCGGGGTTTTTAACTTCTAATATTTTAAAATCATTTAAATCCTTTCTATAATTGTTTGAAAGCTGTTTCTTCATTTTTTTTTCTTTATTGATGCTTGACCAATAATAAGACTCATCTCGAGTTCCCTTAGTAATAAGAATGTACATTTTTCCCAAATTTTTACGTCCAGTTCTACCCCTTCGTTGAATCATTCTTATTTCGGATGGTACAGGTTCATATAATATGACAAGATCTACAGCGGGTATGTCTATCCCTTCTTCAGCAACACTTGTGGATATTAAAACATCATATTCTCCATTTTTGAATGCTCTAATAATTTCTTTTTGCCTTTTCTGAGATAATCCCTTTTCATTTTCTCGTGGTGCTTGGCCGTAAAATTTTACTGCATTAATATCGTTGGATAAACAATGTTGAAATATATTTTCAACCGAATCTCGAAATTGTGTAAAGATAATTATTCGTGAATCTGACTTTTTGAGCTCTTTTTTAAGTATACTCATTAATTTCTTAAGTTTGGGATGGTCAATTCCTTTCTTGTAAGCATTTTCAGTAAGTCCTATAGCCATTTGAAATTCAGTGTCATTAATTAGTCCTTTAGCAGCTTTGGTCTTTTTTTTCCTGAGGCGTTCGAAGTATTTGTTGAGAGTAGTTGTGCCTTGGGTTTCCAACAGTTCTAATGAGTGTAAAATATTTATGACTGCTGTTAAAATTGAAACTGCAATAAAACATTTTTGGGGTGGGTGTAAACTGTGTCCGATCCGATTTTGAGCTTTACCCTTAGCTGCTAAAACATCTTTTTTACTAACATTAGATATTGAATTGATTACTCCCATTGTTTTGAGAGTTTTAAGTCGAACTTTCAATGCCTTTTCCAAATGGGCTTTTATATCTTTGAGTTCAGGATTAAGTTCTATTTTCACCCATTTTACTTCAACAGGGTTAAAATAAGGCTCTACATCGGAATCTTCTTCATTTTTAATGACAACTTCTTTTATAAATAGGTTTTGACATACACCTTGAATTTTTTCCTCATCCCAACCTGGAGATGCTGTAAGTCCTAATACTAGCGGATTTTTAGCTTCTTTCATATATTTGGAAGCAAGATAAACATATGAATAAGATCCTACCCCTCTATGGCATTCATCAAATACTAATACTGAAACATTTTCAAGATTGTATCTACCAGATATTAAGTCTGATTCAACAGTTTGTGGAGTTGCACAGACAATTTGTGAGTCATTCCAACGTTTTACTCTTTCTTCAGGTTTTATGGCCCCAGTAATAGACGTTACATTTGACTTTAAAAATTCTCTGAAACTTTCTTCGTGTTGTATAACAAGAGGTTTACTCGGTGCAAGGATCAAAACTTTAGAGTTTTNNAATTACCCTTTTTAAGCACATCCGCTGCTAATACTTGCTGATAAAGTCGTGATTCTATTTTTTCACCTTTAATTAAGGGGTGTTGTATCCACTCAACAGATTTCTTTGAAGTGTGGGCATTATTATGTTTCTTTTTGACCATTTTTTGACCATTATAAAATGATTTTTAAAGTGAAATAATTGTTCAAATTCAATTAATTATGGATTCTAAACTTCGTTTAAATTTGGCTATCTGTTGTATACTATGATTATAATCCATAAAGCGATTTATTTATAATTTTTATAATATAATTCATTTTATTAATAGTATTTTTAAGCCTACAAAATTAATAAAGTTATCAAATTTTTTGATTACTACGGGAATATATCAGTAACAGTGTATTAAGAAATTCTAATATCCACAATATGATAAATTGGAATATTAATGAAGTAATACTCCCTTTAAGATTGATTCTTATTTACATATGCAATATTTACATAGAGAATGATTTTCTTTTATAAAAACGCTTTTTCCAGTGCAATGATATGAATCCTTATTTTGGTATACAGTAGCTCCGTTTGAAAAAAGAATTCCTGGAGGATGTAAAGGTTTTTTTGCAATGAAAGTCAAGTATATTGAAATTATTTTAATGAATTCTCTAAATTCTTTATCATCTGGAGCATACAAATCAAAATAATTATCTATACACATTTTAAAATCATCTAATTCATTTTCATCGACTTCGTCATCTGATCCCTCATAGGATGAGTTGATTATCTCGTTGAAATTTTCTAAATTATATTCTGACATAGTATTGTGGATAGAATTGTTTTCACCACTTATTAACGTCTCTTTAGCCTTTATTTTAGATTGATATGGTTTAATACTTCTTTTAAGTTGTAAAAATAATTTTGAACTTTTAATTTTCAACACCTTGAATAAATATTTCTATTGTAAAACAAAAAAATTTACATCTTTAACTGCCAGGGAGATTCTCATCTTTAATAGTAATCTATTAATAACTTTTTCTTATCTATTTCCATAATTATATATAGCTATAATTTTAAAAATAATGAGATTTTAAAAGGAAAAGATTGAAATTATATAATAATAAAGTATAATTTAAGCTTCAATTTGTTAATATGGGATTTGAGACCATTGATTGGTATGTTGATTATAACACGGGTTCCAATAGTTTTTTTAGTAATCTCGTTTTAGCATCTTTAAGATGAGATATTGCAGATTTATATTCTGTTATTTCAGTATCGGGAAGATAAACGTCAATATTGGCTAAAAATTTTATCCCAATATCTATTTCCTGTATTATTACCTCGTTGTTTTTCATAGTTTCTCCTCGATTTTAATATGTTATAATTAAATCTTAATAGTATAAATTAATTCTACTAAAACAATTTGTATATTGATACATAATATATTCATTAAAGTATATATTATTTTTCAAAAACCCACCAAACTGTTTTAAATTTTTAAAAGAGGTTATGATAGGCGGATAACTTGGTGCATCTCTTTCATTCCTTTTATGTACGTTAATAATCATCTATGATGGTATATTAGCTACAATTAAAACTTTATTATGCTGATTCGATTTTACATCAAAAATTGCTCTTGGTTTAGATTTTTTTTAGTTAGACATTATAAAAACCATCACCGAGCCAACGTCCCTCAATCTCAACGTTAGCTGTAATAGTGAGAATAAGTTTCAGTAATATAATACTTCATGAACAAAAGAATCAAAAAATTACAAAAAAATAAGGATTATTTCTTTTCAATTATCAAATTTTTTAGATCATTGTAAACAACGTCTAATCCACACATATTAGGTACGTAATTCGCTGCTTTTGCAGAATCTACACCAACTACTTTATAATCTAACTCTTCAATAGGGGCTACTACCATACATGTGTCACAGACCATTTTTCCGCCAGCATTTTCTATTATTTCTGTATAACCCATCCTATCAGCAGAGGCTTTTACAGAGATAGATGTGCAAACCCAAAGCATATTTTCAAGCTTAAGTCCAGCAACAGTTTCTGATACTCGTTTAATCTCTTCAAGAGATGCATGTGGACATCCAACACAGATTAAATCGGGTTTCTCTTCAGTTGTAGATAATTTTATCTTTGTTTCATTTATATCTGCCTTATTAACAATCAATTTTTCTATTTTATCATCAGAAACGATTTTAGCTGCCCACTTACTTTCAGGGGTGATATTTTCTACATGATACAATGCAACTGAACCTGAAGATGCGAGCGCTGCTCCAAGCCATTTCAGTTGATCTGTGGATGGTGTCCTTTTAAATTTAAAGTATGGAATTCCTCCGCCTATATTGTTACCCACCATGTAACCAATAGCTCCAAAATCAGATCCTTCTACAGCAGTTTCTAAATCAACAAATAAATTGGGACGTCTACCCTCATCAAGATGATATCCATAATTGGCAGTTCTTCCACATATAGCAGCACTCAATGCTCCAGGACCTCCTTCACGATTGGTTCTGGCACCTAAAATAGAATTAGCATAACATACAGCAGATGATTCTGACCATGCAATATGTGAACCGAAAGTTGGAACATTACCAACCAAATATGGTGTGCATGTGCATGTAGCTGATATACCCATTTTTTGGTATGCATCTACTATGGCTAGTTGTTTTTTTGTAAATTCTTCTGAAAATCCTAGTTCTTTCCATATTTTGAGATCTACACCAGCAGGATTTAAAGTAGATGGAACTCTTACACGTGCATCATTTGAAAGCTCTTCAATAAATTCAAGCCCTGCATCGCCTATAGTTTTGTATGAAACACCAGATATCTGGGCAGATGTAATTGGAACAAGTTTTTCCGCACCATATATATCACCCAACGCCACAAGGATTTCCATACACTTCTCAACGGCTAATCCTTCCTCACCATCATACATCTTTTCTTCTTCTCGTGTTAGGTGCATTTTTATCACTATGATTAGATTTTTGACTTAAATTATGTTTAATAATGATTAATTAGCTTTCAATTGTGTTCTAACAATTTCATCAACCAGGTTCAGGAAATTATCCATTTCTCTATATGGAATAACAGCACCTGCAGCAATATTATGCCCTCCACCTGATCCATTAAAACTTTTGGATGCATTTTCAAGAGCATAGCCTAAATTAACTCCTTTTTCAGTCATTTTTGAAGTGGTTCGTCCAGATACTTTAATTATGTTGTCCATTCTTGACATGGCTAACACTGGTTTTTCAGGATCTAAAATTTCCAGATCAAGACCTATACTTGAAAGTGTACCCATAATACGTTTTTTTCTTTTTTCTTCAGCGTATATGTATTGTATCTTGTCTTGAACTACAGAACCTTCTTTTTTAATCCATTCTATACCATAAACAATATCGTCTCTATAAGTTTTTACTAGATCTTGAGCTTCTTTTATTGAATCCTTCCTATCTCCTATGCATATGCTGAGCCCGATTCCATGTTTTTTATTCTTGCCGCATGCATCCAATATGTTGGAATAATCTTCTAAATTTCTTAGTTCTGGGATTTCTGATGGAACCGTGTAAACACTGCTGAATATTTCAGGATTTATTTTAACCAGTTCATTCTTGAGTATATCCTTCTCTTCGTTACTCAATTCATCAAATTTAATCCCATACGATATACCAATTTTCTCGAGGAAGTTTACGGAGCCTTCTTCATCTCCTGATACATTTTTAATAACAGGGTTAATCGTGTAGGATAATGCTTTATAAAGAGGTTCTTTAGATTTGTATGCTATTTTGAGATCATCTCTAACTTCTATATTATTAGATTCGATCCCATCATTAAGGATCATCTGATTAACACCAGTAAAGCCATTTTTATATTGCATATCACCAAAAGCGCCCACAATTGCTAATCCTGATAGGTTTGTATATCCCATAGGTCTCACAGTAAGATAAGAAATACCTGATGCACTAACATCCTTTGTACCGTCAAGTCCATAGAGATGAGGATTGACATGAACAATATTATCTCCCGGCCTTGCATTGAGATTTGTCTGGTGATGATCAGCTATTATTACATCGCCTTTGAGTCTGTTAATGCTCTTTAAATTTGCACTTCCCATATCACAAAAAATGAACAGTTTATACTTCTCTTTAAAAAATTTAGAAATTATTTCATCCTTTAATCTAGGAATAATTGTTACATGGAACTTACCATCTTCTTGGGCAATGGCATTACACATTACACCTGCAGCTGATATCCCATCGGCATCGTTGTGAGAAATAATTCTCACAACATGGTCCTGTTTTAAATGCCCACGCAATAGATCGCAGGCTTCTTCTGCCTTATTTAACAAGGAGTGCTGCTGTTTTTGGATCATATCTCCATCCTTCAGGGAGCACACCTTCCCGTACATAATATCTTACGAGTCTTCTAATTTTGGATTCAATGATCCTAAGTCCCCTTTTGGTGTGAAGGTCCTTTTGGTTCTCTACTAAGTGATCCCTTATATTGACTGCTTTTTTTATGAGATTAATAAGCTCTTCAGGATATTCTTCGCCTTGACCGTGTTTTACTAATATGGCTGTTATTTTATCTCCAGTCACGGTTTTAACATCAGGTATTCCATACTGATCTCGTAGTATAACTCCGATAACACTTGTAGATTTACCTTCTTTCCTGAATTTTAATATGAGTTCTTCAATTTCTTCATTTGAATATTCTGTCCATTCCGGCTTTATTGCCATTTAATCACCTCTATAATCTTTATACCAAAACGCAAACTTTTCAAGTGATTTTTTGCGGTGAGAGAATTCATTCTTCTCATTAATAGATAACTCTCCAAAGGTTTTTTCATAACCTTCGGTTTTGAATAGGGGATCGTATGCAAAACCATAATTCCCTTTCTCAGAGTAACCTATACTTCCACGGACAGTGCCTAAAAAAATCTCGGGCTCGGTTTTGGGGGTGCAGAACCCAACAGCCGACCTGAATTCGGCATATCTGTCTTCAACATCACTCATTAATTTTAATATTCCCTTATTTCCCAGTGTATCCTGAATATAGGATGAATAAGATCCTGGGAACCATTTAAGGGCTTTAATAAAAATTCCAGCGTCTTCAACTATCACTGGCTTGCCAAAACGCTTGGCAACATGCTTTGCACCGTACTTGGCTACATCTACCAAGTCTCCTTGGATCTCTGGGTAACCGAGGTCAACATGTTTCAGTTCAATTCCAAAGTTATCAAAGATACCTTTGGCTTCTTTTACTTTGTGTTGGTTACTAGTTATAAATGTTATCTTCATAGATATCATATCACCTAAAATTTTTATTTATAATCAGATAAAAATTTTAATATTAAAAGTCACATTTTTACTTGTTTGCTATGTAAACTATAATTTAAGATAGTTATGACTCTAAATTACTTTTGTAGCGTCCTCTACCTTCAATCTCATTAACCTTAGTAACTACCTTTTCATAATCTAATGCAGAGTTATATCCTTTTAGGATCGATTTGAAACAGTCATCGGCTATTTTATGATGGATTCCCGAGATTGCTTTTTTAAAAACTAACAAATCAACACCTTTATCCTCAACAAGATCCGAAATCATCCCTAAACCGAAGTCTATGAAATAAACATTGTTGTTTTTGAAAATCATATTTGAACTAGTTAAATCGCCATGTATTATATTGCAATTGTGAAGTTTTGCTATATTTCTTCCAATTTTCTCACACAAATTTTTAATCTGTATGTTTGGTTCCTCTGAATCATCTAAATCCTCAAAGATTTTTTTAAGAATGATACCTTCTACATTTTCCATAACAATAGCATTTCCTTCTTTATCTATGTCGTATATTAAGGGAGTTTTGATACCACACTGTTTAGCTTCCCCTAATAATTTGGCTTCTTTTTTAGTTCTCTTTTTCCTTAAATGACTGTCAAGCACTTCAATTCTATAACTTTTTGGAATTCTTTTTTTAATTATAACTTCCTGATCCATCCAATGACCAGAGTAGATATTTGCTTCCGCACCCTTCTCAACCATTGATGGAGGTAGCTTCAACGGGATTTTCGAGCTTTTCATCCATGGGACATTTACATCATCTGTCCGGTACTTTTGTATAACACTAGTGTCAGATAATCCGGTAACTAACCCATTCCCATACATTAATTGACCCATCCATGCGATCATGGCCCCATTATCACCACAGTACTTCATTGGTGGCATAAAAAAATCTACATAATGTTCTTCAGACATTAAAGCCAGCATTTCTCTTAACCGGCTATTAGCAGCAACTCCGCCACATAATAAAACTTCTCTTTTTTTGGCATGAGAAATGGCCCTCTCAGTAACTTCTACTAACATAGAAAAAGCTGTTTCCTGTAGACTGTAACAAACATCCTCTATTGATTCACCCGATTCATATTTCCTAATAGCTGCTGTTAATAGTCCTGAAAATGATAAATCCATTCCTTTAACAGTATATGGTAATTTAATATATTTATCTGATTTTTTTGCCATTTCTTCGACTTTAGGGCCTCCGGGATGGCCCAGTCCAACAGATCTGCTGAACTGATCAAGGCAGTTTCCAATGGCTATATCTAATGTTTCACCAAAAACCCTGTACTTTCCCGAATCATAAGCAATAATCTGGGTATTTCCACCACTAACATATAGTGTCACGGGATCAAGAGCGCCAGTTGTTAATTTTCCAATTTCCACGTGGCCAATACAGTGGTTCACTCCAACTATTGGTTTATTAAGCATAAGCGAAAGGCATCTTGATGCAGTGGCAACTGTTCTAAGAGCAGGCCCTAAACCAGGACCTTTTGAGAAGGCTACCAGATCAATATCTTTTAAAAATAAACCAGATTCTTCCAATGATTTCTTTATTAATGGAACAATATTAGCAGCATGATGTTCAGCAGCTTCCCTAGGATGTATTCCTCCACTTTCTGGAATAAGGGCCTTACCCACAGATGCTAAAATCTTACCATCAGAATCAACAATTCCCACACCTGTTTTTTCAGCGGTACCTTCAATTCCTATACATATCAATTAAACCACTTTTTTCCTTATCTATGAGTTAAAAAATTATCTGCAAATTTTAAAATATTACGAGCTATAAAAATTTAATTCTTAAATCTTATATTATACTCTATTCAATTGCATGAATTGTACAATTATTTATATCTTATTTTATATGAATATCTAATAATCGAAGGTGAGACAAATGAATGAAGCAATAAAATGTTATGGATCATCAGAAATGATTCAGAAATTAGAAAATAAAGATTCTTTATTCCTATGTGTTATAGCAAATACATTAACATCTAGAATAAATGGGATAACTGGTGCAGGAGCTACACCCGAATTAACAGATTACACACCCGCTGCAGATGTTGAACTTTTAATGTTGGGGAAAACACTCTGTCTTCCAGAGATACCTAAAACTGTAGTTGATGGTAATTCAACACCTACACCGGCAATAATTACTAAAGCAGCTCTTGATTTGGCTGATATTCCATTATTAGTGGCCGATGCAGGAGCCGCTATTAAACCAAACATTCCCTATATTACTATTAATGAAACTCCTGGTGGAGATATTAGAACTGGTAATGCTGTTCAAAACTCCGAGAAGATTTTTAACAATGGATTATTATTGGGTAAAGTACTTTCAAAACTTACAGATCATCTAGTGATTGGTGAAAGTATTCCTGCAGGCACAACAACTGCTCTTGGCATTCTAACTGCGATGGGTTACGAAGTAGATCATAAAATGAGTGGTAGTACTCCAGAAAATCCTCACAATCTAAAACATAGTGTTGTGATAAATGGCTTGAAATGTTCAGGATATACTGCTGAAGAGCTTAAATCAGACCCTTTCTTAGCTATAAATGCTATTGGAGATCCTATGATTCCAGCTGTAGCTGGAATTGCAATGGGTAGTAGTGTGCCTGTTACACTTGCAGGAGGTACGCAAATGACAGCAGTTTGTGCAATTATAAAGTCTATATCTCCTAATTTTGATTTTAATTCTTTATCAATAGCTACAACTATCTTTGTTTCAGAAGATGAAACATCGGATATAAACTTCATTATCAATCAGATCTCAGATATATCAATTATTGCGGTTGATCCTGACTTTGAAAAATCCGATACAGAAGGACTAGTAAACTACACTAAAGGATCTGTAAAGGAAGGTGTAGGGGCTGGAGGGGCAATGTTAGCAGCAATATTAAAAGGTATTTCTGTTGAAGAAATTCGTATTAAATCTGAGGAATTATGTAAAGAAATATTTGAGAATTAATTTCATTTATTTATTTTTTATTAATGGATTTGGTATTATTTATCTTAATAGTCTTCTGTAAGCTGTTGAATAGTTATAACTTATATGTTAAAAGTTTTGACTTATAACTTATAATTCTTTAATCAACGAATGTCAGCCAATTGTATTTATCTTCATTTGAACCGTTGACTACTTCAAAAAAGGCTTCTTGAATATCTTTAGTTATTCTACCTCTGAAACCTTCACCAACCAAAATCTTATCAACAGAACGTACAGGTGTAACTTCAGCTGCAGTACCTGTTAGAAAAACTTCGTCTGATATGTATAACATTTCCCTTGGGATCTGTTCCTGTCGAACTTCTAAATCCATCTCACCAGCAAGAGTAATTACAGAATCACGTGTCAAACCAGATAATAATGATGATGAAATCGGTGGTGTGTATATTACTCCATCTAATACAACGAAAATATTCTCTCCACTACCTTCACTGACCATTCCTTGGTAATCTAACATTATGCCCTCATCATATCCATTAGTAATAGATTCCATTTTTGCCAGTTGTGAGTTCATATAATTTGAACCTGCTTTTGCCATATTAGGCATGGTATCAGGTGCCATTCTACGCCAGCTAGATACTCCAACATCAACACCCTTTTCAATCGCTTCTTCACCTAAATATTGCCCCCATGGCCAAACCGCGATTACTGTTTCAACAGGACAATTTAAAGGATATACACCTAGTTCTCCATATCCTCTAAATGCAACGGGTCTTATGTAGCATTGTTTTAAACTATTGATCTTTATTGTATCTATGATAGCTTGACAAATCTCTTCAATAGAATACGGTATATCCATTCTATAAATCTTCCCAGAATTTATAAACCGTTGAACATGTTCCCGCAAACGGAAAATAGCAGGACCATTTTTGGTATTATAACATCTTATACCCTCAAAAACGCTTGATCCATAATGAACTACGTGAGATAGAACGTGTAAATTTGCATCCTTCCAATCAACAATTTTTCCATTAAACCATATTTTTCCAGATTCATCAAATGCCATGGTAATCCCTCAGATTATTAGTTATACTTATTCACTATATGAATAAATAGATTTATAAAAAGAAAATATATTTTTTTTACATAAAACAAATTATTATTTAAGGGAAAATTTTATATTATATCTTGATATTATACATTTACTTTAATATTATTCAATTTAATAATATTTGAATAGTAGGATAACTTTAAACTAAACTTGAATTGATATAGTATTGAGGAAATAAATTGTGTGAATTAGATTTTTATAGATTTTTCAACATTTTCTTGAAAAGGTTTATATAGCCAAAGACATAATATGAGAGAAGAGGGCCGGTGGTCTAGGGGTATGATACCTCGCTTACAACGAGGTGATCAGGAGTTCGAATCTCCTCCGGCCCATTAAATGTATTTTTTTAGGATTTTTCAGTTTTAAAATAATTATAAGTTCCAATTTACAGATCGAAACAAATGTGGATATTAAAAACAATTCTTATCTATATTTGGAATAATAAATAATAAACTCAATATATATCATGGGCCGGTGGTCTAGGGGTATGATACCTCGCTCACACCGAGGTGATCAGGAGTTCGAATCTCCTCCGGCCCATTAAATATACTACTTTTAACAATTTAACTTGTTATACTAATAACATTTTATTGTAAAAATTAATTATAAATTTGAACAAAAAAAATAATAAGATCAAACTGTCTTCAAAGAATTATAATTAAAACAACATATATCAGCATTGAAACAAAGAATACTATGGTTCCTTTGGTTAATGTGACATTTAAATCCTTTTCTGCAACAAAAACTAGGCCATATGCAAGTAAAGCCGAAGAAAGTATCTTTGAAATACCAATAAGTGCAGTATTCTTATCAAATATGCCTATGATATCGGTTACAATCGTTGAAAGTAACAACACTATTACTATTAATGCCAAAGTATTACTAAGAATAGCCTTTATTCCGGGCATAATATTGCCGAAATTATAACTAATCCTGGGTGTCTTTGTTTTTCCACCTTTAGATAAGCTTCCTCGTTTTCCTGAACTGAAAATTGAAGGAGTTAATCTGCTAGAACTTTTTGCTGGTGAATAGTTATCTGTGTCATCTGATTCTTCATTTAATGGGGTTTCATAGACATTCTGTTCTTTATTTGAGAACTTTTTAGCTATGCTAACCAAAGCATCCTTGTCTATTAGTTTAATATTACGTCTTCCACCGTAGTTAATGGCACTGTTGGTGAAATATGATGAAGTTACAACAACAATCTTCGATGCTTTAAGGGTCTTCCCAATCATTTCCATTTCCTTTAAAACGTCGAGACCTACTTCCCATTCTTCATCATAGTTTTTAACGGCGACAACTACTCCCATATCACCCACAACAGTGGATAAAACTCCGTAGATGTCTATTACGTGTCGGGATGTTTTGAAGTCTTTATAAACTTTGAACCCAGATTCTTCCATAACCTTTCCAATGAACTGGACCAACCTATTTTTTTCCAATTTCCTCACCTTAAAGTACCTTAGGGAATGATATTTTACATTATCTTTATTATCATTATTTAATAAGTATTATTAATTCTTTTCTAATTTAATATACTTAAAATTGTCCCTATCTTCAACTCTTTGCCACGCAATCTTTTTGAATGTGGAGTTATAAATACATCATTATGAGAATTCTTATTACAAACGACGATGGAGTTAACTCGTCAGGAATAATGGCTGCTAAAAAGGCTGTTGAAGATCTAGGGATGATCGACGTCGTGGCTCCTGCAACACAGCAAAGTGGTATTGGACATGCACTTACTCTATTTGAGCCTATTAGGGTCACAGCAACGAATCTTCCAGATTCGAGTGAAGCATTTTCAGTTTCTGGAACTCCAACTGATGCTGTTATTATAGGTATTTATGAAGTAACTGAAAAGAAACCGGATCTTGTAATATCCGGTATTAACATTGGGGAGAATCTTGGAAAATCTGAACTTACAACATCTGGTACAATAGGTGCTGCTATGGAAGCTGCTGTTCATGGTATACCTTCTATTGCTGTTTCGCTTCAAGTAACACGTGGTGACATCAAGTTCCATGATGGACATGTAGAACTTGATTATAGACATGCATCTAAAATATTGAATAGGGTTGCAAAGAAGGTTATTGAGGAGGGTTTGCCTTCTGGTGTTGATCTATTAAATCTTAATATACCATCACATCCTTCAAGTGATAAGATCAAGCTGACCCGACTTGGGGATAGGATGTACAAGATACACATAGAAAAAAGACTCGATCCTAGGGGAAGGCCTTATTACTGGATTGATGGGGACCCTATTCTTAATGACGAAAATGGAACTGATGTGCATGCAATTAAAGGAGAGAGATGTGCATGTTTAACACCAATATCATTAGATTGTACAGCAAAACTGGATATTATGGATGGATGGCTTGATTGAATTCTTTAGTAATGATAATGTCATACTAAAGAATAAATTTCATTTATCGAATTCTAAGTATAAGAAAAAGTTGAAGTAGAAATTTTTTTTTACCAACAAATAATTAATTTTTGATTATTTGTATTTAGAATAAATCTACCAATTAATCTGTATATTAAATATTTAGATCGTTTGAATTAAAAATATTCGATTAAACAAAAATTTTTTGCATTCGAATCATTTTAACAATTTTTGATTAGTCTTCAGATGAAATATTTAAAAATATATTATATTTAATGATAATTAAAATGGATATTGTTCTGTATCAAATTATATTATTTTGAACTTATGAATATGGAATAATTAGGTTGATTTTTGGATTTGGACAGATATTTTTTTTATCTAACAGACATGCATTGCAAGTGTAACTTATGTTAAATATTCTACAGAAGAAAATTTTTAAGAGTTATAATCGTATTATTTTAATTTTAAACTTATATTTCCTCTTTATTATCTTATAATAATATTTAAAACATTAAAATATTCAGATAAAGCTCAATTATATCTATTTGAAATATTTATTTATTATTAGAAATTTAAGTATATAAAATTATGATTTATTGAAAACTTTTAACAAGAACAGAAATATTTATCATTAACTCAGAATAATTTTTTTATACAGTAGAATATTTATTTGAATTATTGAATTAATTGTCAATTAAATATTGAAAATTATTCTACAGTAGAAATTATATATAAATTTTTCTAAGATTATTAACATTTAAATATTAAAATAAAGAGATAATTGTATCTAATTCCATTAGATGGATAAATTATTAGAATCCAACAACTTTAATTCCTAAAATATCTTTCTTACCTTTAAAAACAGCTTCTGCAATTTGTGCACTGCCAACTGAACCTGAAGTGGCCGGTAATTTTTGAACAGGGACTGAACCTTTTAATCCTGATTTAATTTCATTGAAAAAATCATAAGGTCTCTCCATTGAACCAATAGATCCTGTTAAAATAACTCCTTCGAGTTTTGTTTCGGATATTCCTATAATTCCATATATTTCCATCAATATAGTCATAATCATACTTTTGAATGCCAATAAAGCTTTTTTATCTCCTTCTATATATCTTTTAAGAAGTTCATCCTTTGCTTTAGTAACTTTGGTATTTAAATCTGCGATTTTAACGGCACCTGCTTCTGAAAAACATTCATTAGCTGTTCTTAATCCATCATCTATGTCTCTTAGCATTTGCAGATCTAAGGGGCCATGGACTATTCCCATAGCACCAAGACAGGCATCCATTGCTCCATGTATCTTCCCATCTTCAATGAGGATGCTAACAGTATTTGAACTTATATCTGATACTACCATGTTTTCAAACCCAGTATCCAAATATGCATTGTAACATATACTTATTTTTTCTGAACTTGCATGATGTGAATAAGCTGATTTAAATCTAGAATCAAGACATTCTATATTTTTATGTATTCCCGGGATAACAACTGTTGGAATTCTGGATTTTTCTATCTCATCGTAGACTGCTGTTCCACCACCAGTTACTTTACCCGCACCTTCTATGGACAGAATACCCCTATCTTTAACCTTTTCAATAGGTGTTATAGTGTTTATTCCGTCTCCCATTGCATAGGTAATAGCCATGAGATCGATAGAATTTAGATCTACTCTTTTATTAAGTTCTTCAAGTGCAGAAATATCGCCTTTTGATAGTTCTTCCCTTCCAATTTTGAAGTGAGCAGGTTTATTATTCAGTATGCTAAAAGAAACTCCCGTTGTGCCGTGATCCATACCAACAAAGACCATATTTATTCACCATTTCCTATAAAAAGTATTTTTTTTTATTAAAATTAATTTACGATACTAATTTATATTTTGTTACATTAGATGAATTTAAACAAAAAGAAAAGGAAATTAAATTATTTTTGAAGTCCACATAATTTTCTGAGTTTGGCTCCAACCTTTTCAATTTGTAGATCTGCTTCAATTGCCCTTAATCTGTTAAGCATAGGTCTTCCTGCGTTATTTTCAGTTGCCCATTCTTTAGTAAACTGACCAGTTTGGATTTCTTCCAAGATCTTTTTCATTTCTAATCTAGTTTCTGAAGTAACGATCCGTTTTCTCCTTGCAAGTCCACCATATTCTGCTGTGTTACTAACGTCGTTCCACATTCCTGCAAATCCTTTTGCATATATTAAATCAACTATGAGCTTTAATTCGTGGCATGTTTCAAAATATGCGATTTCAGGTTGGTATCCTGCTTCAACGAGGGTTTGGAAACCAGCAGAGATAAGTTCTGTTGCTCCACCACAGAGTACAACTTGTTCACCAAATAGATCTGTTTCAGTTTCTTCTTTGAATGTTGTCTTAAGAACTCCCGCTCTTGTTAATCCTGATCCTTGACCCATTGCAAGAGCAATTTGAGTTGCATCTCCAGTGTAATCTCTTTCAACAGCAACTAGTCCGGGTACTCCGAATCCTTCTTCATATGTTTTCCTAACCATGGCACCTGGTCCTTTTGGAGCAATCATAGTTATATTGACATTTTCTGGAGGGTTTATGTAACCGAAATGAATGTTGTATCCATGTGAAAATGATAATGTATTTCCTTCTTTTAAATGATCTTTAATAGACTCATTATACACTTGGCCTTGTATTTCGTCAGGTATGAGAACGTGTATTACATCTGCTATTTCTGAAGCTTCTTCGACGGTCATAACTTTTAAACCATCCGATTTAGCCATTTTCCAGGATGATCCATCTTTTCTTAATCCTACAACAATATTTAACCCACTTTCATGCATGTTCCTGGATTGTGCCATTCCTTGACTTCCATAACCTATGACAGCAACTGTTTTATTTTTTAAGATGTTTAAATCGACATCTTTTTCATAGTACATCTTCATTTTTTTTCCTCCTTTAATAAGAAATTTTGTTCAAATTCTTTTTGAGTTGATTCAATTCTTTAATTGGTAAATTTAAATTGTTTTATTACCTCTAGAAATTGCGGTTGGTCCTGTTCTAGCAATTTCTTTGATTCCAAATGTTCTCACTAAGTCTATAAGGGCTTCAATTTTCTCTGGTGAACCAGTTATTTCGATTGTGAGCGTTTCTGGACTGACATCTATTATTCTTCCACGGAAGATATTGGCATACTGTATAATCTCAGATCTATTCTTCTCTGTTGATGTATGAACTTTAATCAGACACAGTTCTCGTTTGACAGTAATATCTGGGTCGAGATCTCTGACTTTAATAACATCGATGAGTTTATTTAATTGTTTAGTTATCTGTTCCAGGACTTTTTCATCACCTTTTGCTATGATTGTCATTCTTGCAAGATTTTCTTGTTCAGATGTTCCTACAGTAATGTTTTCAATGTTATAACCTCTTCTGGTGAAAAGACCAGCAACTCTTTGGAGAACACCGGGTTTGTTAAGGACTAATGCGCTTATTATATGAGTTTTGCTTTCATCCAACTTAATCACCACTTTTATCTGTGCCTATTGGTTTATAAAGGATTTCTCCAGGGGTTTCTCTTTCAACTTTATACTCCCCAACAATTTCTGTTAATCCACAACCAGCCGGGACCATTGGAAGTATCTCATCAGGATCTATGACTACATCTATAAGATATGGTTCATCAGATCGAATAGCTTTTTTAACGGTTTCATACATTTCTCCAGGTTTTTCAACTCTTTCTGCACTTACACCGAATGATTCGGCGAGTTTAACAAAGTCCGGGCTTTGTCCCAGATCAGTATAAGACATCCGTTTGTTATAAAACAACTTTTGCCACTGGGAAACCATACCAAGGCGTCTGTTATCTAATACACAGATTACAACGGGTATATCATATTCTTTGACTGTGGCAAGGTCTTGACAAACCATTAAAAATCCCCCATCACCACAAACAGCAACTACATCGTTATCGGGCATAGCTATTTTTGCACCCATTGCAGCTGGGAATCCGAATCCCATAGTGCCTAGTCCTCCGGAAGAAATGAATTTTCTCGGATTTCTTGAGGTGAAATAATGAGCCATCCACATTTGATTCTGTCCTACATCCGTAGTTACAATTGTATCATCATCAATGGCTTCAGATAATTCTTTTATTACTTGTTGTGGTTTTAATGGGATATCATCAAATGATAAACGAGGCATACAAGTATTTTTAAAATCTATAACATGTTTTAACCAAACACTATGATTTTTATTTTCGTCTTTTGCCTTTCCAACAACATTTATTAGGTCATTAAGAATAATCTTAGCATCCCCAACGATAGGAACATCAACATCTACATTTTTACCAATCTCAGCAGGATCCACATCTATATGAACTATTTTGGCATTTTTAGCAAATTCGGTTAATGATCCAGTAGTACGATCCGAAAACCTACAACCAATTGATATTAGGCAATCACAATCGTCTATAATTAAATTTGAAGTTTTACGGCCATGCATGCCCAACATTCCTAGAGATAATAGATTATCTTCAGGAATTGAACCTTTTCCCATTAATGAAGTGGTAACTGGAGCATGAATCATGTTCGAAAATCTTAAAAGCTCTTTTGAGGCATCAGATAATATGATCCCACCACCAGCCAGTATTACTGGCTTTTTTGAATTCATTATCATCTTAGCAGCTTTTTTAACTTGTAATGGATGGCCTTTCATTGTAGGTTTGTAACCTGGCAGTTCAATGTCTTTTGCCAGTTCATATTCAAACTCCTCTTCCTGAACATTTTTGGGAAGATCTATTACAACTGGCCCGTTTCTACCGGTACTGGCAATATAAAATGCAGATCTTATCATTCCAGGTATTTCATCTGCCTTCATTGCCTGATAGTTATGCTTGGTTATGGGCATAGTAATGCCTATGGTGTCTACTTCTTGAAAAGCGTCATTACCAATTAAACCTGTTGCTACTTGTCCAGCAATAGCTAAAACTGGAGATGAATCCATGTATGCAGTAGCAATTCCTGTTATTAGGTTAGTTGCACCAGGTCCGGAAGTGCCGATACATACACCTACTTTTCCTGAGGCCCTTGCAAAACCGTCGGCTGCATGTGCAGCACATTGTTCATGCCGTACCAGTATATGTCTTAGGTCAGAATCGTATAGTACATCGTATAACGGAAGTAAAACTCCTCCGGGGTACCCGAAAACTGTTTCTACTCCTTGATCCATTAGTGATTTGATTATGGCTTCGCCACCCTTCATAAAAACACCTTATATATATTAATCACTCTATTTTCCATCTATTATCCTGTTTTATTTGTTTCATTTATATTTGAATATTTTCTATTCATTTCAACATTGCAATGTTGATGTATATATTATCTTTTATTACTAATCTGATCCTTACTACACAAATGAAGAATAAACTAAATTTTCAAACAGATCAACATTTGGTAATAAAAGTAACAGTATTATATTGTAATATCATCCAAATAGTTGATTGTAAATGAGATTACCAATATTGAACATTCAAATCATAAAATATTTTAGTACATAATATTGTATGAATTTTTAATTAGATTTACATTAAAACAATATATTGTCGTGATTATAATATTAAATAATTATATAATCATTTTCCAGGTAGATTATACACACTGATGTTATATATTTTAATGAACGCTTATAAATTTAGGTCCAAGGAGGAGTAATATGAATATTCTTGTAGTAGGAACCGGAGCAAGGGAACATGCAATTTGTAACGCGGTGAAAAACGCAGAATTATATTCAATCATGAGTAATAATAATCCTGGAATAGCCAGATTATCCAAATTTCAAATTTCAAGTGAAAAAGATTTAAATGGAGTCAAAAAGTTTGCTTTGGAAAATAAAATCGATATGGCAATAATAGGCCCAGAAGCACCTCTTGAAATGGGAATTGTTGATGAGCTTCAGAAAGTAGGCATTGGTTGTGTGGGGCCGACAAAAGCGGCTGCTAGAATAGAAACAGATAAAGCCTTCATGAGAGATCTGTTTGAGAAGCATAATATTGATGGATCAATTGTTTATAAAGTATTTGATAATTTAGAAGACACTGAAGAGTTTATAGATAACTTTGATCGAGATATAGTTGTAAAACCAATTGGACTCACAGGGGGAAAGGGTGTAAAAATAGTTGGTGAACACCTCGAAGACGGAGAAGCTGCTAAAAAGTATGTAAAGGAAATAATTGAAAATAAAATAAGCGGTTATGCTCAAGTAGTCTTAGAGGAAAGATTATTAGGTGAAGAATTTACTGTACAGGCCTTTGTTGATGGTGATAAAGTCGTACCAATGCCTGCAGCACAAGATCATCCACATGCTTATGAAGGGGATCAAGGACCAATAACAGGTGGGATGGGATCTTATTCTGATAATAATGGTTTACTCCCATTTTTAGATAAAAAAAATTATAATAAATCGGTTAAAATAATGCAAGATACTGTTAATGCAGTTAAAAATGAAGTTGGACCTTATAAAGGCATTCTTTATGGGCAATTCATGTTATGTAAAGATGGACCTAAACTGGTTGAATATAATGCTAGATTTGGAGATCCTGAAGCGATGAATGTTCTACCACTTCTTAAAACAGACTTTGTAGAGATATGCAAGGGCATTATTGATGGCAACATTAAAAAGGCTGATTTTGAAAGAAAAGCTACTGTCTGTAAATACATAGTACCTAAAGGATATCCCGAATCTGGTAAAGCTGGACAATTAATAGACGTAAATGAGTCAAAAATAAATGAGAAATCTGCATTGGTATATTATGCAGCAGTAAATCAGATTGATAATAAAATTTATACGTCTGCATCACGGGCTTTGGGTATAGTTGGTATAGGCGATACGATATCCGAAGCAGAAGAAATATGTGAAAATGCTACAAAGTATGTTAAAGGGGATATTTATCATAGAACGGATGTAGGCACTAATGATCTCATCCAGAAGAGAGTAGAACATATGAAATCAATTAGAAATCCCAATAATTTATTTTCAAACTAAATTTTTTACATAAAATAATCTAGATGAGATCTTAACCATAATAATGTTTTATGGCAGGGATAAACAATTCAAATTACTTTTATAGTTAAATTTAAGTAATCATGAATTAAGATAATTTACTTCTAATAGATAAAAAACATCAGTTTCTGGGGGTTATGTAATGAAACATCTTTTATCGGTCACAGATGCAAAACAAGATATATTTGAAATACTGGAACAGGCTGCGGTTTTTAAAGAGGATCCATTTAGTATTACGCCAATGAAGAATAAAACGCTTGCAATGATATTTGAAAAAGCTTCAACAAGGACCAGAATATCTTTTGAACTGGCAATGGCACACCTTGGAGGCAATCCCCTTTATTTATCAGCATCTGATATGCAACTTGGTCGTGGGGAGCTCATTGAAGATACTGCTAAAGTAATGTCACGCTACGTAGACGGAGTTATGATAAGGGCCAAAGAACATGATGATGTGTTAAAATTTGCTGAGAATTCAGAAGTTCCTGTTATTAATGGTTTAACAAATAAAGAACACCCATGTCAAGCAATTACTGATATATTCACGGTATATGAACATAAAAAAACCTATCAAGTGAAAATGTCATATATTGGTGATGGTAATAATGTTTGTAATTCACTTTTAATTGCTTGTGCATTGGTTGGAATGGACTTAACTGTTATCTGTCCTCCCGGATACGAACCCGATATGGCAATAGTCGAAGATGCTCAAATGTTAGCCGAAGAAACTGGTTCAATTATTGAAGTAACTAACAACGTTTTAAAAGGAGTTAAAGATGCTGATGTTATATATACAGATGTCTGGGTCAGCATGGGTGATGAAAGAGAAAAATTACAACGTTTAATAGACCTTCATGATTATCAGGTAAACATGGAATTATTAACCCATGCAAAATCCGATGTTATTGTGATGCACTGTCTTCCAGCAATTAGGGATCAAGAAATAACTGATGAAGTAATACAAAGTTCTATAAATGTTATATTAGATCAAGCAGAAAATAGGATGCATGTCCAAGCTGCGATATTATATAAACTATTAAAGGATGAATGAATATTTCAACCTTTAAATTTATTTTTAAATAGAAAATAACTCCCAATCATTACATTACATCAGGAGCTTCAATTCCCATTAGTTTGAGACAGTTTCGTATAGTAATACGTGATTTATCTACTAATAAAAGTCTTAAATCTTCTTTCTCAGATCCTATTACCTGTACTGATTTATAGTACTTGTTAAAAGCACTGGCAAGATCTTGGGAGTACTGTGCGATATTATGAACCCTATTTATTCTTGCAGACTCTTCAATAACAGATGAAAACTTGGAGATGATTTTAACAAGTTCAATTTCAAATGGATGTTCAAAAACCCAATCAGTTATATCATCTGTAGTATCCTTATTGTGATTAGCTTTCTCTAATAATTTACATGCTCGAGCGTGTGAATATTGTATTGATGCACATCCTCGTTCAAAACTTAATGCTTCATCCCATTTGAAAATTATATGCTTTTCTGGAGATAATCTGGCTATATAATATCTAATTGCTCCTATACCTATTTGTTCTGCTATTTTTAACATTTCTGCATCATCGAGATCTGTTCTTCTTTTTACTATTTCTTTCATTGCCCTTTCAACAGCTTCTTCCATCAGATCATCAACACTTATAAAAACACCACGGCGAGTAGACATAGAACCTTCAGGAAGGGTTATAAACTCATAAAATATTGTTTCTGGTTTTTTAGCTCCTAATAATTCTAATGGTATTTTTAACTGATCTATTGCTAATTTGTGATCCGAACCTAGAACATCAATGACAGTATCGGATTTTTCAGATTTTTCTACATGATAAGCTAAATCCCTTGTTGAATATAGAGATGTTCCATCTGAACGTATCAAAATAAGTTCCTTCTCAATACCATATTCATTTAAGTCCATATAGACAACTTCATTCTTCTGTAAATATGCGTCAAGGGATTTCAATATCTTGGCAACACTACCATTTTTAATAAAACGACTTTCCCATATAAACGCATCATGCTTTACATTGAGTCTGTTACATGTGCTTGATATGCCCCTTAGGCACTTTTTAACTACATCTTCAAATAGTTCTTCAAGTTCTACATCTTCATCCTTCTCATATCGTTTTAGAAGTGCACTAACTTCTACCTTGAGATCTGGATTGGCACGTAGTTCCTCATTTACTTGGAAGTAAAGTTTTCCTATTTCATGATCAAGTTTTCCAACCGGATCCATATCATATTCAAGATTATAAATTCCCCACACAATCATAGCAATTTGCCTTCCCATATCATTGACATAATATTGGGTTTCAACTTCGTATCCTGCTGATTTTAGTACACGTGCAAGAGAATCACCAATTATAGAATTTCTTATATGACCAATGTGTAGAGGTCCGTTGGGGTTAGCTGAAGTGTGTTCTAGGATGATTTTCCTGTTTTTTTCTTCTAATTTCCCATAATCTTCCTTTACAGAATCTAGAACAGCTCTTGAAAATCTATCATAATCCGCATAGAAATTAATATAAGGGCCCTTACTATCTATCTTCTTGAAAATATCTGGTGTAACAATTACAGAGAGTAACTCCTTAGTAATATCCATGGGAGATCTTTTAAGTCCATTTGCTAATTGGAAAGAGACTGAACTCGCAACATCCCCCAACTCGGGATTTGGAGGTTCTTCAACACGAATATCTTCGGGTATTTCCCATCCCAGATGAGATATGGCATTTTCAAGCGATTTAATTGATTCGGTTATTAAAACTCTGTACATAAAATTCACCTAGTTTGTTAATATTATTATAAATTACTAAAATTTAGAAATCAGAATGTTTTAAATAATAAAAAAGTTGCATTTAAAAAATTATATTCTAAATGCAAGTTAGTCATTGATACGTTATAAACCCCTTATCCATATTGTTATGTAACCAACCTTTGGAATCACAACTGGAGTATTGCCAATTGTTACAACTTTAGCAATGATTTGATTATCATACACTGGATCAGGGTCTTGTATTGGATTATTATCCCCCTTAGTAATAAAATATTGAGAACCATTTATTGTACCCGTGGCGATAATTCTATGTATAACAGGCTCTGGGAACCAAATTGCATGGTATATAACTATATCCCCAATCTTTAAATCAGCTGGATTAATTTCATGTATACCAAGAAAATCTGTTTTTTCAATTACTACAACGTCTCCTCTATAAAAAACAGGTTCCATGCTTCCAGATACTACAACATTCATATGCTGTGCTAGTATTATCCCAATAATTATTATTGCCACATAACTTATTATTTCACGGTTATTAGACATCAAATTTCACTCCTATCTTAAAATTGCACCCTCATCAGCTGATGTGGCGAGTTTCATATATTTTGCAAGTGATCCTTTCACTTTACGATCTGGTTTAATTACATTTTTAATCCTATTCTTTATTTCATCATCTGTTAATTTGATTTCCAGAACTCTGTTTGAAATATCTATTTTAATGATATCTCCATCTTTGACAGCGGATATTGGTCCTCCGGCCATGGCTTCAGGCGAAACATGACCTACACAAGGTCCTCTTGTTCCTCCTGAAAATCTCCCATCGGTTATTAGTGCAACTGATTTTATTTCCATACCTGATATTGCAGATGTAGGGTTTAGCATTTCTCTCATTCCGGGACCGCCTTTTGGTCCTTCATAACGAATTACTACAACATCACCTTCTTTAACTTCTCCATTAAATATTGCTTCAACTGATTCTTCTTCACTGTTGTAAACTCTGGCTGGTCCTTCATGAAACATCATATCTGGATCTACAGCTCCTTGTTTAATCACTGATCCTTTAGGGGCTAAATTTCCCTTAAGAATAGCTATTCCTCCTTCAGAATGTATTGGATTATCAAGTGATCTTATTACGGATTCATCTAATATTTTTGAATCCTTAATATTCTCAGCTAAAGACTGATTCGTACATGTTAGAACATTCATATCTAATTTGGTCTCTAAAGCCTTTAAAACACCTGGTATGCCACCAGCTTTGTCAAGATCTAACATACTATGTATTCCTGATGGTCTTATGGATGTTATGTGGGGAATTTTCCTACTAAGATCATCGAATAAGTCTAGATTAACTACAATGCCTTTATCAAGAAGTTCATATGCTATAGCGGGTAAATGAAGTGTAGTATTTGTTGATCCACCTAATGCAAGGTCTACTGCTACTGCGTTTTCAAATGCTTTTTGTGTCATTATCTTTGAGGGTGTTATATCCTTTTCAACAAGTTCTAATATTTTCTCCCCCGACTCACGCGCTAGCAATATCTTTTTATTATCAACTGCATGTGTAGTTGCACAATATGGTAGGCTCATTCCTATCGCTTCAGTTATACATGCCATTGTATTGGCTGTAAATAATCCTGCACAGGAACCAGGTCCGGGACATGCACATCTTTCTAGATTGTAAATATCCTCTTCACTCATTTTGCCCGCTGAAACCGCTCCCACAGCTTCATATACGTGAATTAAATCTACGGATTTACCTTTAAATTGTCCCGGGAGCATAGGCCCGCCTGTAACCACAATAGATGGTATATCTAACCTTGCAGCAGCCATTAACATACCGGGAACTATCTTATCACATGTAGGAATTAGCACCAACCCGTCAAATTGGTGAGCCATTGCCATACTTTCAACTGTATCTGCTACTATCTCCCTTGAAGCAAGGGAATAACGCATACCTTCATGATTCATAGCAATTCCATCGCATATTGCCATGGTGTTAAATTCAAATGCTACTCCTCCAGCATTTTTTATACCGTTTTTTACGGCTTGTGCTAAACTATTAAGGTGCACATGGCCTGGAACAATATCTGTAAAGCTGTTTGCAACTCCTATAAATGGTCTATCCATATCGTCATCTGTAACTCCGCACGCTCTTAAAAGAGATCTGTGGGGTGTTCTGTGCAAACCCTTTTTAATGGTATCACTTCTCATTTCATCACCATGTATAAGTTATTTAAAACAAATTTGGATAATTTTAAATTGTATTATTTAATCAAATTTTAATTATTCTTCAATATTATATTATATAAGAATTATTAGAGCATTTATATTTATCATTTCTATTATTTAAAAAGTACAATGCTATAGAATATTAAGACTTCGAATTAACCTCAAATAATGATTTGACATTAATTATACATCTTAACTTTTATTCAATTTTATAATGCTTAATTGATTGAAATTTTATCTAATTAATGATCGGGTTTAATTGATTTTTTTATTATTTTCATAAAGTACATAAATACACTAATTAAATCAATATGAATAGGTTGTAAATATCATCTCTAAAATTAAATTTTATGATATATTCAATATATTTTAATTTGATTTGCAGCTGAAATTAACGAATTTTAAAGATAAGGTGGTATAATGAGAATACTTTTAATTCACTCTGATTATTTAAAATACAAAACAAAATCTAAAACTAGGATAGCAGAGAAAATAGAGGATGATAAGAAAGAAGGCCTCTATGAAAATGCTTTAGTAGTATTCACAGCAGTTGAAAAGGAAGATGAAGAGGATATGGATACTGTTGTTGAAAATGCGGTAAATGAGATAGAAGACGTATTTGGAAAAGTTGGTGCCAAAGTAGTAGCAATATATCCATATGCTCATTTAAGTTCATCTTTGAGTTCTCCTGATGCAGCAAAAAAGATATTAGTTAATATGGAAACAAAATTGGATGAAAAGGGTATCAATGTTAAGAGAGTCCCATTTGGATGGTACAAATCTTTTGAAGTATCCTGCAAAGGACATCCACTATCAGAACTTTCAAGGACTATCACTACTGAAAAAAAGGTTGATGAAGCAAATAAAGAACAAATAAAACCAGAAATCGAAAAATCAGAGTTCTTTATACTTCATGATGGGGAAATTATAGACACTGAAAAGTTCGTCTATGCTGAAAATGACCTCAAAAAACTGGTAGATTACGAACTAGGAAGAATGAAACCATCAGGTGAAGAACCTCCACATGTTAAATTAATGAGGGAAAAGAGTTTAGCAGATTACGAACCATCAGCAGATATTGGACATCTAAGATGGTATCCTAAAGGTAGGCTTATTAGGGATCTTTTATCGGACTATGTATATAACCTTGTTACAGAAAGAGGTGCTATGCCTGTTGAAACTCCAATAATGTACGATCTTGCAGATGACGCAATACGTGTACATGCAGAAAAATTTGGAGAACGCCAGTACAGGATGGCTACGAAAAACAAGGAATTAATGCTTAGATATGCTTGCTGTTTCGGAGCCTTTAGAGTACTTTCAGATTCATTTTTAACTTGGAAAAATCTTCCTATTGGAATATATGAACTTTCAACCTATAGTTTTAGATTGGAGAAAAAGGGAGAAGTTGTTGGTCTTAAAAGACTTCGAGGATTCACAATGCCCGATCTTCATACTGTATGTGTTGACATGGATCAAGCAATGGTTGAATTTGATAAACAGATTTCCATGTGTAAACAGACAGGTGTAGATCTTGATGTTAACTACGAAATAATTATGAGGGCTACAAAAGAATTCTTAGATGAAAATAAAGATTGGATTTATGCTGCTGCAAATAAAATCGGTAAACCTGTTCTACTTGAGATAATTCCAGAGAGAAAACATTACTGGGTTGCAAAAATGGATTTTGCTGCAATAGATTATCTTGGACGACCTATTGAAAATCCTACAATTCAGATAGATGTTGAAAGTGGTGAAAGGTTTGGAATTACATATATCAATTCCGAAGAAGAGGAAATAAACCCTATAATAATACATTGCAGCCCTACTGGAAGTATTGAACGAGTTATATGCAGTTTACTAGAAAAAAGTGCTGCTGATAAAAAGGACAAACCTCCAATGCTCCCTGTGTGGCTTATACCTACACAAGTTAGGATTATACCTATAGCTGAACGTCATATTGAAAAGTCAGAAGAAATTGCCCAACTACTAAGAAACCAGAATATAAGAGTCGATATCGATGATAGACACGAAACAGTTGGTAAAAAAATCAGAAATGCAGGGGGAGAATGGGCACCTTATGTTATTGTAATTGGCGATAAAGAACTTAATGAAGGCCCATTAACAGTAAATGTCCGTATAACCAACGAAAAACTTTCAATGAAACTTGAAGATCTTGTACAGGAGATTCATAACCAAACTAAGGGTATGCCTTTCAGAAAACTTCCATTACCAGTGAAACTAGCTAACAGGGTTAGTTTCTAATATTTTTTTATATTCTTTTTATACAAATAGCAATAAAACTTTTGGATATTGTAAGTTGAGTTTTGACAATAAAAAAAAAATTGAATTTAATAGAATTAGATGTTTAATTCTTAATTAGTTAACAAAAGAAGATGATTTCTTAATTCATATTAATATTATAACATAGTCTATACATCCACATTCTGGACAGGTACCTTGTGATTCAATTGGTTCCTCTTTGATATTCCTTCTTGTATTACCTGAACGTAATCTATTGTAAGATCCTTCTTCAATAGGCTTAGTCTCTCCTTTTAAATCCCTTACAAATCCACATTCTTCACATTTTATACAAATTTTTCCATCAGACATATTACACCTTATTTATGATATATCTTGTTTATTTAATATATTTTTCTAACTATGTTGTTTGTTAGAATACTTTGTATTTATAATTTAATCTTAGAATTATGGGGCTTATTAAGACTTAATTTTTAAAATAACTATTTTAATATGATTAATATAATAATTATAAAAATATTTATATTATAACTTATAAGTTATAATTTAGAACTTATAATAAATTTAGGAGGATGAATAATGGCCGAAGTAATCGCAATTCTGAATCAAAAGGGAGGCTGTGGTAAAACCACAACCGCAGTAAACTTAGCATCAGCACTAGCACTTTATGGTAAACAGGTTTTGGTAGTTGATATGGATCCGCAGGGTAATGCTACAACAGGATTTGGCGTGGAGAAAAATGAAGTCACTAATACAATATACTCTGTATTGACAGGTGAAACTACAATTGATGATGCAGTTATTGATACTGATATTCCTGGGTTGGATGTGGTGGCAAGTAATATAGCCCTAAGTGGTGCTGAAATAGAGCTTAGTAAAGAGGTAGGTTATCACACCATACTCGAACTGGCAATGGAAACAATTACAGATGAATATGATTATATATTTATTGATGTACCTCCTTCTCTAGGAATCTTAACTATCAACTGTCTTGTTGCTGCAGATAGTGTAATTATTCCTATTCAAGCTGAATTTTACGCTTTAGAAGGAATGGCCGATCTTTTAGAAGCAATTCAACTAGTAGAAACACGACTTAAGAGTCCATCCCCAATCAAAGGTATTTTACTTACACTTTATGATTCAAGAACAAGGCTTGGTAGAGATGTATATAGTAATGTGAAGGAGTATTTTGGTGTTAGTGAACACGTATTTAAAACTACAATTCCACGTAACATAACTCTTGCAGAGGCACCTAGTCATGGTAAACCTTGTATCATCTATGATGAAGAATCTAGTGGTTCTCAAGCCTACATAAATCTTGCAAAGGAACTAATTAGACTCGATGAATCGGAGGACAATAAATGACTGCACATAAAAAGGAAAGTGCACTTGGACGAGGGTTAGACGCGCTTATAAAGCCAGATTATACTGATGAAAAAAAACCTGATGAAAAAAAGGATACTGAACATAATTTTAAAAACTCTAATGGTGCAAGAAAGAAGAATAATAGAAACAATTTTTCTAAATCTAAGAAAGACATCATTAAAAATAAAACTACAAATCAATCAACTATAAAATCCAATAATGAAGAGATTAAACCTATAATCGATCAAACTTTGGTTGAAAATGTTATATTAGAGGTTAGGAAAAATCCTCGTATCTCATTATGGTCAGCTAAGTCCGCTGCAGTGTTAAGACTTCTAAAGAAAACTAAACCAGAATTTAGTATAAGTAAAGAAGCATCATCTCTTATAGAGGAAGCTGTAAAGGATAAATACCCTGATCTATGGGATGAGTTTGAAGATAGGGAGATATAATAAATTGTTATAAGTTATAAGTAATAACTTATAAATTATAACTTATAATCAAAACTAATTGATTTATCGTTCTTTCATAGATTTTAGCTTAAATAGAGAATTTATAAAGGTATATTAAATCAAAAAAATTAAAGGGTAGTTTGATAGGATTTATTCAATTTTACAAAAGTTTCTGCTCGAGATGTGATAACACCAATATTTTTCAATTCTTCAAGACTATTGAAACAAAATTTCTGTTTTTGAGATTCAATAATTCTCCTTGCAGATATTTTGCCAATTCCAGGTACTCTTAAAAGTTCTTTATAACTTGCAGAGTTTACTTCTACAGGGAACAAGTCCATATTTGAGAGTGCTGCAGAATATTTGGGGTCCATTTCAAGTGTCATATTACCATCTTCTTCGAATACTAGTTCTTTAATATCGAAACCATATGATTTAACTAGGTAATCTGCTTGATAAAGTCTTGAAGTCCTTTTGGGATTTGGTTCCATCCTATTTTCAAGTGGAGTATCTTTCATTGATGTGAATGGACTAAAATAACTACGTTTAATATCCATTTTTTTATAAAGCCAATCAACACGCTGCAATATATCTGAATCTGATTCATCAGAAGCACCTACAATGAACTGTGTTGTTTGACCGGAAGGTGCAAGATTATTATTTCTTTTCATTAACCTTTTAATCCATTTCATTCGTCTTAAAATATCATAATTTAATGTTTTCGTGGTTGATAATTCTTCAAATCCTTCAGATGTTGCTGCTTCTATATTAACACTCACACGATTCGCCAAACTCATAGCCCTTTTAATAAGATCATATGAGGATCCAGGTAATATTTTTAGATGTATATATCCAAGATATTCGTGTTCTAATCTAAGCTTTCTTGCAACTTCGACCATGTTTTCCATGGAGACATCCACATCACCGGGTATTCCTGAACTTAAAAATAAACCTTCAACTAACCTGTGGTTATAATAATCAAGAAAAATGGATGTAAGTTCTTCAGGAGTGAATTCAACTCTGTTAAAATCATGTGCACTGTGGTTAACACAATAACGACAGTCATTTGAACACTTGTTGGTCATAAGAACTTTAAATAATGGTATACAGTCTCCATTTCCATTAGTTGTATTATAAATTCCCGGCAATTTCCCTGATAGGAAGTTATCTGTATTATAATTACCATAATTGCAAAGATCGTACCTGGCGGAGTCACCAAGAATTTCCATTTTCTTAACTTTGTTCATTGATCACAGTATAACTATGATATTTATTAAAATTTTTTGTGAAAAAAATCAAAACATTATAATAAGATCATATATCACTAATTACTATGAGAGCTGTTATTGCAGGAACAGGAAGCGCAGTTGGTAAAACAACCATTTCGACGGGGATAATGAGGGCGTTGTCCGATGAATACAATGTTCAGCCATTTAAGGCAGGACCTGATTATATTGATCCCACATACCATGGCCTTGCAACAGGGAATTTTTCGAGAAATTTAGATTCATTCTTCATGTCCGATGGTCAGATTAGGGAAGGATTTGAAAATGGAATGAAAATTTCCGGTGCAGATATTGGACTTGTGGAGGGAGTTAGGGGTCTTTATGAGGGTATAAGTGCATTAGAAGATGTTGGAAGCACAGCTTCAATTGCTAAAGCTCTAAATGCTCCTGTTATCCTAATTTTAAATTCTAGAAGTCTTGTAAAAAGTGCTGCAGCTATTGTAATAGGGTTTAAAACTTTGGATCCGAGCATAAAAGTGGAAGGAGTAATATTGAACTATGTTAAAAATCGGAAACACTATTTGAAAGCAAAAGAGGCCGTAGAACAACTTGCCAATACTCCAGTCATTGGAGGAATACCTCGTAATGAAGCAATAAGAGTAGAAGAGCGACATTTAGGTCTTGTACCTGCTATTGAACGTGATAATATTCTTCAGTCCATAGAGAAATGGGGGACAGTTATGGCAGAGAATGTGGATTTAGATGCATTAATAGCCATAATGAAAAAGTCAGACAAATTACCAAAAGGAAGGGAACCCTTATGGTTGGAAGGAAATAAAAAACGAGTTAAAATTGGAGTAGCTAAAGATGAGGTTTTTACATTTTACTATAAAGAAAATTTTGAGGCATTAGAGGCTAATAATGCCAAAATTGTACCTTTTAGTCCTCTTCATGATAATGAACTACCAGATGTAGATGGAATTTATATTGGTGGTGGTTACCCTGAAATATTTGCTGAAGGTCTAGAATCTAATGAATCAATGCGTAACTCAATTTATAAGTATCATAATGAGGGAAATCCAATATATGCTGAATGTGGTGGGCTTATGTACCTGTCAAAATCTATAAACAGTAGAGATATGTGTAATGTTTTTAATTACCCCTCAAGAATGACAAAAAATGTACAAGCCTTAAGTTATGTGATATCTGAAGCTAAGAAAGACAATGTAATACTTAAAAAAGGAGACATATTCAGAGGTCATGAATTTCATTATTCTAAAATAGATATTGGTAATTCTAAACCTGAATTTGCATTCAAAATCATCAGGGGCAAAGGAATTTTTGGTTCAAACGATGGGTTAATGGCTAAAAATACTGTGGCCAGTTATGTCCATACTCATGTAGCTGCATGCCCCCAATTTGCTCTTAACTTCACTAGGAATGCATATTCAATTGATGAAAAATAATCTTCAATAAATCAAAGTTATTTTAGTAGTATAATAATTAAGATATCTGGAGGAAATCATGCGTATAGCAATAATAGCAGAAATGGCACCTGCCAAAGCATTCATACCCATAATTAAAGAATTAGATGCAGAAATCATCGGATTGACACATGGGCATGGTGTAAAAGAATTGTTGGGTCAATACTGCACCGAAGTACATTCTATTGGTGAAAGTCGAGGACAAACAGCTAAAAAACGATCTAATCCCAAGATAGCTTCCCTGGTTATTGAAGATATATGGAGTGTAATTCGATCCCTTAAAGGAAAGGATGTAGATCTTTTAATGACATGTGGAAATGCCGGAGATGTAAGGAAAGGAATATTTGCATCTAAAATACTTAGAATACCGGACTTGCACATTGAACAGGACATATACAATCCAATAGAAATGATAGCTTTTTCTAATTTAATAACAGTTCCATCAGAACTGTATAAAAATTATGTTATAGAGAAGTATAGGTTAAATAATGTTCATGTAATTGGCGGATATCCAATGGCATCCTATGTAAATGATATGTCTATTGAAGATTCAAATATTATTAAAGCAAGATATGGCATAGATGAATTTGCTGTTTTAGTATTTGGTGGAGATGTAAAGAGTGAAAATATCCCCAAAATAATACAAGAAGTTGAGAAACTAGATGAAAATTTTCTGATTATACCCTTTAGATTCAGTACAGATTTCGTTAAAAAATTCATTTCTTCACCAAAATTGAAAGTTATAGATGGATATGTTGAATTACCAAGTTTGATAAATGCGTCTTCGTATATGATATACGCAGCAGGCATGGGACTCACAATAGAAGCAGGAGTATTAGAAGTTCCATCCATAAAAATAGCCGGATTTCACCGAAAACATTCAAGTGTAGATCTTGCCAAAGAGCTTGGAATCCAAGTCACTGAAATAGACGAAATATCTAGTGCTGTGAATAACTTGAAGGTTCCAAAAGGAGATTGGTTAATTAAAAATGGTAAAAAATCAGTTTCAAATGTTTTAGATTTGATTGATAATTATGATAATATTAAATCCAATTCAAGTGGAGTCGGTAGTTGTAAAAAAATCTGGAATGCAAGATCTGAATTCAGGTAACTTTAATATTCTAATGGAATGGTAATATCCCGATTTAGTTAAAGATGTAAAATTTAATTATAATCTTTTAAAATATATATAAAAGAATATTAAAGAATTTAAATCGAATTATCCACTCAATTATTATTTTTATGTACTTTTAAAGAAGTAAAGTGATTATTTATTTGAATTATTGCTCAATTCAATCTATTTACGTCTTTAATAGGTTCTCTTTATATCATCCTTTCATACACATATAAAAGCTTAGCCATAAAAATTAAATCAAAAAATACTTATTTGATCATTTGAATAGCAATCTTGGTGATAAAATGGTTGTAAAAATAGGAATCATTAAATGCGGTAATATAGGTACCTCTCCAGTAATTGACTTATTACTTGATGAGAGGGCTGACAGACCGAATATAGATACTTGTGTAATAGGTTCTGGGGCTAAAATGAACCCAGAAGAGATCGAAAAAGCTGTACCATTAATGTTAAAAATGGACAGAGATTTTGTTGTATTCATAAGCCCAAACCCAGGTGCACCAGGCCCTGCTAAAGCAAGAGAATTATTATCTGCAGCAGACGTTCCTGCAATCATTATTGGTGATGCTCCAGGATTAAGATCTAAGGACGAAATGGATGAACAAGGTTTAGGTTACATTATCGTCAAAGCAGATCCAATGATCGGTGCAAGGAGAGAATTCCTTGACCCTACTGAAATGGCTTCATTTAACTCCGATGTAATAAAAGTATTAGCTTTAACCGGAGCATACAGAGTTGTTCAGAACACCATCGATGCAGCAGTAAATGCTGTTGAAGCTGGAGAAACTCTAGAACTTCCAAAAGTTGTTATATCACGAGACAAAGCTGTAGAAGCTGCAGCATTTTCTAGCCCATACGCTAAAGCTAAAGCTATGGCAGCATATGAAATTGCAACCAAAGTAGCTGATATAGATGTTGAAGGATGTTTCATGGTCAGAGACATCGAAAAATACATTCCAATAGTTGCATCAGCTCACGAAATGATAGGAGTAGCAGCTAAATTAGCATCAGAAGCTAGAGATATTGAAAAAGCTAACGACACTGTCACAAGAACACCTCATGGTGGAAAAGGACAGACTATGTCTAAATCTGTTCTAATGGAAAAACCTCAATAATTACAAAGCAAAAGACCTAACGGTCTTATTTTTTTATTTTTGTCTATAGATACTTTTTTTTAATATACTTTTAGGAGATTTCATGTTAGAAAATCTAATTGAAAGATTTTATGAAGCAGCCAGTATGAACAGATGGAATGATCATATACGTCCAGTTGAACTTACTGAACTTGATAAACAAGCCCATAAAATGGTTATAGCATATGTAATAGCCAAATTCGAAGAGAGTGATAGGGACATCAAGATCAACTGGCAGAATCTTATTGAAGGGGGCATATTTGAATTTCTGCATCGAACCATATTAACAGATATAAAACCTCCAGTTTTTCATAAAATGATGGAAGAGAAGGAAGAAGATCTTAATAAATATGTTATTCAGCAGTTAGACAAGGATATGAATGGTTTAGGTAACAATTTCAAGGAAAATTTCAAAAAATACTTTTTTGATCATAATTATACAAAGATAGAAAAGCGTATATTAAAAGCTGCTCATTATATGGCTACTAATTGGGAATTTAAGATAATTTATCATACCTCACCGTTTATTTACGGTATTGAAGAAACTAAAGAGTCAATTGAGAATCAGATAGAGGATCATTATGATTTAATTGGTGTTCAAAAAATATCACTGGAAAAAAAATCATTTGGATTTATTGATCTGTGTGGACAGTTACGTTTCCAGGAAAGATGGGCACATTCCCCTCGTCTACCTAAAACATCAGTTCTTGGGCATATGTATATTGTGGCAATAACTTCTTATCTCCTCTCACTCGATAATAATTCATGTCAAAAACGTCTTTACAATAATTTTTTCACTGGTTTATTCCATGATCTTCCTGAGGTACTAACCAAAGATATAATCTCCCCTATAAAAACTTCCATTAAAGGTTTAGAAGGTATTATTAAGGATTATGAAGAAGATCAAATGAAAAATCGTCTTTTACCTTTGTTACCAGTTTCATGGAGGAAGGAAATGAGATATTTCACTCAAGATGAGTTTGAAAACAAAATTAAAATAGATGGTAAAATCATTAATGGAGTAAGTTATGCTGAATTAAATACTTTATACAATAAGGATGAATTTTACCCACTTGATGGGAAGATCATAAAAGCTTGTGATAAATTAACTGCATTTATTGAAGCAGATTTATCCATTAAACATGGAATTACATCTAAACATCTTGAAGAAGGAAGAAAAAATATATATGAGAAATTTAAAGATAAAAATGTATCTGGAATCGATTTTGGAAAGTTATTTAACTATTTCAAAGATAGATCCTTTAATATAGATGATTTTTGATTAAAAAACTAATAAGTCAGTGTATTTTTTAACCATACAACTTTTCTGGTGTTTTCAGCTAGATCTCCGCTATCCAAAATATAATAATTTTCCAACACTTCAAGTTTTCCTAAAATTTTACCAATTTTATGTGTAGATTTTGGATTTGAATGTGTGGGAATGATTATTTGTGGTTTTAATTCTTCAATTAAGGTAAACCCTTTATCAGAATCAAACATACCTGAAAATGGATTTGAAAACTGCATCAAGGCAACATCGATTTTTCCAAGAGTATTTACTTGTTTTATAGTTAAATGTTCTTGTCCAATGTCTCCCATATGGGCAATTCTTAAACCATCTACTTCAAAAACATATATAACATTGTTAGGTGTCTTTTGATTTATGATATCTCCTCGATGGGAAGAAGCAATACCGTATATTTGGATATCATTAACATTGAATTTTTCAACGGTTCCAATAGATTTTCTACATTTTAGATGATCTATAAATTCAGGATCAAAATGATCCAAGTGTGTATGGGTGACTGTGATGACATCAGGAATCAGATCAAGCTCTTCTGGTGTAGGCATTGAAGTTGGATCGGTAACTATTATAGTCCCATCTGCAGAAATAATGATAAAAGAATTTGTAGGTGTTAAATTAGATTTACTAACTGTTTGAATTATAGTTTTTCCAGTGTTATTTTTCAGTATAGGGACGGTTCTTCCAGGTTTTTTTTCGTCTGCTGGGATGATTAATAATGAAGTTATATTTTTCATAATATCAAATTTAAATTAATATTGCTTTTTATTAAACAAATTTTTTTGCGAAAAAATCAAATATTTCCCCATAATTCTCTTTTTCTACATCCTCTGTAAGGATCCTCATCTGCCCTAAAAATTGCATACCTTCTTTATCTAAAAATTCTCGCATTTGAATTGTAGCTTTTTGAGGTCTCTTTCCCCCAGATGTAACGAAAACACCAAATTGCTTGCCTTTCACATTTTTAATTTCTACTAAGTATTGGTTAATTGCAGCGGGTGTTCTACTTCCCCATACAGGACAGCATAACACTAGGCCCTGATAACTCATCAAATCGGTTTGGCACGGTTTAATTGGTACTTTCTTTCCTCTTATTGCATCTAATAATCTCAAAAGATACCATTTATCTTTTACACTCTCTATATGAGTTATATCTGCATTTATTGCTTTTTTAAGTGCTTCTGCTACTTTAAGTGTGTGGCCTGAATAAGAATAACATGCAATTAATGTTTTCAATTCCATATCTCCTTGAATTTTTTATTGTTTACAAAATTCCTTTGGTACTGGGGATTGAATCGTGTTCTATTGTTGAAGCATCTTTCAGTGCTCTTGCAAAAGATTTGAAAAGTGCCTCAATTTTGTGATGGTCATTATCTCCTTCTACTTTGGCATTTATATTTATCCTAGCAGAATTTGCAAATGATTCAAAAAAGTGTTCTACATTTTCAGTACTTAAATCTCCCACTTTTGGTTTGTTGAATCCTATACTCAATACTGAGTAACTTCTACCACTAATATCAACTGCTACTGTGGCTAGTGCATCATCCATTGGTACTATTGCATGAGCCATTCTTTTAATACCTTTTTTATCTCCTATTGCTTTATTATAAACTTCTCCAAGCAATATGCCAACGTCTTCAACTGTATGATGATCATCAACTCCTACATCCCCCTTTGCCTTAATTTCTAAATTGAAATATCCATGTTTTGCAAATGAGTCTAGCATATGATCAAAAAATTCTATACCTGTTTCATTATTGAATTGTCCTTTTCCATCAAGATCAAGAGTTATTTTAATATCAGTTTCAGAAGTTTTTCTACTCAGTGTCTTTTTTCTCATGTTCATCATCTCTTATTACCTGAATGGCTTGTTCTGGGCATTTACCTGCACATATTGTACATAAATGACAAAATTCTAAATTTGTTGCCATAGCTTTATCTTTGACATCCCATATCTTTGCACCCTTGGGGCATGCTTCTTTACATATCCCACATCCAGTGCACTTATCCTTATCAACAACTATCCTCATTATCACACCTTAATTATTATAACTTATAATTAATTTGACTCAAATTTCAAAATTCGATAATTGTTCTTTATAAACCTAGATTGATATTTTTCTTCTCTCTCTAGTTATAACTTATAAATTCTAACTTATACCTTATAATTAAATTTATTACTAATCTAATTAAATTTATTTTTCATCTTCCTGTCTCATTTCAAAGTTATTAATAAATTTGGCAAATCTTTTAACAGTCTTTCGAAGGCTTCTAAATCCTTGTTCATCTTCTTTAACACCTTTAAGAGTGTCTTGTGACCAGAAACTGGCTCCCATATTAGCACCATATGCTCCACCACTGACAGGTATTGCACCTGTGAGAATATAGAATGTTTGTATTTGTTGTATAGCAAATTCTTGGCCACCAATCCTATCCCCACCAACAGCTATTGCCATCCCTACTTTATAACGCATAAAATCGAAATCAATAGCTCCTAAGGCCCTGCATCGATCCATTACAGCTTTTAACTGTGCACTTAAACCACCATTATAAACGGGAGTTGCCATGATTATGCCTTCAGCACCCGTAATCAGTGGATAAATTTCTTGCATATCATCCTTAACAATACACTCCTTGTTTTTGATACAATAATCACAATGTTTGCATGGAGTAATAGTTTTACCCCTTAATCCGAAGAATTCTGTTTCAAAACCTTGTTCTTCCAACATTTTAAGAGATTCTCTTAAAATATATTCTGTTGCTTGTTTTCTTGGACTTCCACTTATACCCAGTATCGCCATTATAACTCCTCTTTTTATAGTTTTGCAGCGTAAAATACTATTTCTAGTAGATAGGCATTACAAGACTTATCTATTGATATAATTTTCTCTTTAATTAGTGTATAAATAATAATGTATTCCATCGCATAAATTCATTTTGAAAATTAATAAAGATTTTTTTCATTTATATAACCTTGAATAATAATATATTCATCGAATTTACTATAGGGAAACAGAACGAATACATATAGATTTATTATATCATTTATGCATAGGTGCCGTTGATTTGAGAAGTTTGATTAAAATTGTTCTTAGGTATACCTTTTATTACCAAGATCAATGATATTTGCAATTAAGAATATATACGTTATTAAATATTAACAGATATTAAAAATTTAGTTTAGATAAGTTATATATAAAAAACCTATTATTTTATGATGTAAAGTGGAGGTATGAAATGAAAGTATTATTAGTAAATGGAAGTCCACATAAGAAAGGTTGCACATATACTGCCCTTACAGAGATTGAAAAGACTTTGAATGAAGAGGGTATTGACACAGAAATTTTCTGGATAGGAACAAAACCACTTGTAGGGTGTACAGCCTGTTTAAAATGCGCTGAAACAGGATATTGCTCCTTTGATGATCGTGTCAACGATTTTCTTGAAATTGTAGATGATGCTGATGGATTTATATTCGGTTCTCCTGTACATTATGCTGCCGCTGGTGGGGCAATTACATCATTTATGGATCGTACTTTCTATGCTGCTTTAGTTGGAGGCAGACAGTCTTTTTATCTAAAACCAGCAGCCGCAGTTATTTCTGCAAGAAGAGCTGGCACAACAGCTACCTTTGACCAGCTTAATAAATATTTCACCATTTCACAGATGCCCATTATTTCATCCCGCTATTGGAACATGGTACATGGATCAAAACCTGAAGATGTGAAAAAAGATTTAGAAGGATTACAGACCATGCGCATACTTGCAAGGAATATGGCATGGTTTTTGAAGTGCAAAGAAGCTGGAGCAAAAGCAGGGATAGAGCTCCCAAAAACAGAAGAATTTATCTTTACCAATTTTATTAGGTAATGATCATATTCTTTTATATTTTTCTAGGTAGTATGTACTAAAATATACTTTAAAAAAAAGTTAATAAAAAAATTAATTTTATTTTTTGATTTATTATTCTAGAATTTGCTACTGTTGATGGAAAAGATGTAATTTTCACAATTACAAAAGATCATGTTTCCAATGTTGAAATTTTTAAAGGACGTATTACTAAATTAAAATAAAGATACAAACAAAATAGTTATTCTTTTTAAAGCTTTCAACTGACTAATCCATGAAAAGAAGGTGTTGGATCCATATCAATGTAACATCTTTGATATTCTTGAGTTAAAGCTTGTAGTATGATGAAGCAACGCATCATTAAATCAAAAGTTTCTACTCTCGTAATAGATTGAGCAATTGCCCGCTTGATTAGTAGGTTGCTTGCTGGAGTTTCTAATACTTCAATTAATTTTTTAAGGTAATCACTCGATTCTAAGATTGCAATACGTTTTGTCTTTGTAGATATCAATAATTGCAAATATCCACTATTTGGCCTTGAGGGATTATATTAGTACTTTGCTTCCTTTGACATAAATTTAAAGAACAATTAAGCTTTCAATCAAGCGAGCAAGCAATCGATAATAAAATAATGGTTGGATGGTTTCAATAAAAACTTTATAGTTTGAGCGAAAGACTGCAAAAAATGATTTATGGAAGACATTACAGTTTAATTCTAAAATTGTGGTCTATGAGTAGTCAAAAAATACAGACAATTGACTATTAAATTGTATCTTGCCTGCATACCATGCACTAAAAATATAAAATTAATAATAATTTTATCCAAAAAGTTATGTCAAATTCTATTTAGATAGAAGTAGTATAATTTCTAAGAAATAAATTCCATTTAATAATTAGTATTTTTTTGTTCTGATAATTATTAATCATTTTTACTATAAATAAAGGTTTCTAATACTGATTTTGTATAGATTTGGGCATAAATCTGGAATAACTACTTTAGTATAATTTGTAAAAAGAGAGTTCTAGAAACCTATTTGTAGGTTATTATGAAATTTATGGATTTGATTATAAAAAATATATTTAGATCCTATTTATGTACTTGTTATTGGTAATATTAGAATTTTATGGCCTGGGAATGGGATTTCCAGTACTTAGTCTAAGCATCGTAGAATTCGGTGTTCTTTTAGTACTATTTAAAACCACATGGATTTAAGCATGAGATAAATTTCAATAAATATTATGCCTGAGAGGTGGTATGGATGATAAAAGAGGATATAGAAATATTAGATGATATGATAGGTACATTAGTAGATTTATTAGTCGAAAAGGAGATAATAACACATGAAGAATATGAATCCAAAGTAAAACAAAGATTAAAAATGTTACAAATATCGATTTGTGATGAAATAGTATATGAAAATAAAAAAAAAAATAGATAATCGAATTATAAGTTTTTTTTATTTTTTAATTTTATGAACTGAATAATTTTGGAGGTTATAATAACGAGTTAACTAGCTTCACCTATTATTCAATAACGATGTTAAACGGGAGGATGTTGAATTTGTTATTAAAAGAACAAATACGCCAAATCATTTGCGAACCAGAGGTAAAAATTAGGGATAATTTCACAAATATGGAAGATCTATCCCAAAGGGAAGATATTGATAAATTAAGAGAATATCTCAAACAATTCCCATAAATAATAACAGAATTGAAAATGGTGAAAATTGAGATATTGTAATTTCCATTATTAATAATATTCAAAACAAAAAGAAATCCAAAATCAAAGTAATTGGTGATTAATTGAAGTAAGTCAAAAATAGTTTGATTATTGGAACAAATCAAATACTACGTCGAAAATAACCTACTAACAACTTACACATTCAAATTTATTTTTAATTAATGATGTTTAGGCATAAAAAAGATAATATTAATAATAAAATTTATATAATAAGAGGTTATTAAAATGTCGAACCAACTGTTATCAGAGGTAATAGAATATTTACTTGATGCTACTTTCGCTATTGATCTTAATGGTAAAGTTATTGCCTGGAATAGTGCTATTGGAGAGATGACAGACACGCTTAAAGACGATATCTTAGGTGAAGGGAGTTATGTTTATTGTAAATTATTTTATGAGGAGCATCGTCCATGTTTAATAGAGTTAATTGGAGATGAGAATTCGAAGCTAATTTCAAATTATGATTTTATCCACAGAGAAGGTAATAAATTGTATGCCGAGGTATTTTTGCCTTCATTTTATAATGGTAAGGGTGCTTATCTTGAGATTACAGCTTCACCACTTTTAGATGGTAAAGGACTCCGATACGGTGCCATTGAGTCTATTCGTGATATTACTGAACGTAAAAAAGAGGAAATTCAGCTTAAATCATCCCTTAATGAAAAAGAAGTTCTTTTAAGGGAAATTCATCATCGTGTGAAGAACAATTTACAGATAATTTCAAGTTTGTTGAATTTACAAGAATTTTATGTTAAAGAAGATCCTATAGCGGTTAATGTTTTAAAGGAAAGTAAAAATAGAGTTTTAGCAATGGCTATGATCCATGAAATGCTTTATCAATCCACGAACTTAAGCCATATTAACATTCCTAATTATATTATGAATTTGGTTTCTAATTTAGTATATAGTTACGGTTATGATTCTAATTTTAAAACTGTACTTAATGTTGAAGAGATAATGTTAAATATTGAAACATCAATCCCTGTTGGATTAATAATAGGTGAACTAGTCTCAAATAGTTTGAGACACGCATTTCCAAATAAGCAAGAAGGTAAAATAACATTATCATTAAAATACTGTAATAAAGGATATAATTTAGTAATTAGTGATGATGGAGTTGGTTTACCTCCAAAATTTGATTTTAGAAATATAGAATCAACCTTAGGACTTAAACTAGTAAATTCACTTGTAGAACAACTTGATGGTTCAATAGAACTCGACAAGAATCATGGAACTCAATTCACAATCAAATTCAAAGAACAACGTTATAAAGAAAGAATCTAATAATACATTTTTAAGTTCAAATAAATCATTTTTATGGCCCTATTGGAGATCTGGGTAAGGTACTTGAAGTGGCTTTTTTGATAAGCCTAATATGGGACTTAGTATCGATTCATAACGTTACTAAGTCGAACTCAAATGAATCAAAATCCTGCATCAATCACCGCTTTCATAATTTATTATATATTTTTTTTATTTTATTTTCCTGCAATTTGGGTNNGGTGTAAATTATGAATGAATGATGTATGAATTGCGTATAATGCTTTATATGCTATTTATTCATAGTGAGTGTTATGTCATTTTTATCGCTGGTGGTGAAAAATCCATTCAGAAACAAAACAAGAAGTTCACTTGCTATTGTAGGAATAGCAATTGGAATAATGGTCATAGTGGCCCTTGGTATGATAACGGGAGGACTTGAGAACTCAACGCAGAGTACCCTCAAAGCCGGCGCGGCTGAAATAACAGTAAGTCAAGCAGGTTCAACCGGTATCGAATCAATTGGATCCATTAATCAAACATATGCTACTGATATACTTTCATTAAGCGGTGTTAAAAGCACAGCTGGAATTTTAAGGGCAAGCAATACCACAACAGCAACTACAAGTCCAAATAGTACTCAAGGCGGTTTTGGTGGAGGTCTCTCTATAACAGGTATAGACTCAGATAAATTAAGTTTAATGGGTGTTGACAGTGTCAATGGAACTACTTTTACAAACGACAGTACAAATCAAGTTATAATAGGGAAAACTGAAGCTCAAAGTCTTAATAAAACAGTTGGAGACACAATAAATCTTTATGGTCAAAACTTTACAATAACTGGAACATTTGAAACAGGTAATTTCATGACAGACAATGGGATTATGATGCCGCTTTCAACATTGCAAGATCTAACCACCAATCAAAACAAGGTCAGTGACGTACTTGTAAAAGTAACCGACAATGCCAATGTAACCACAGTAAGTAATACAATTACAAATGCTTATCCAAATCAACTTACTACTTCTACGGCTGCAGATTCAGCTAACAGGATTAACCAGGGATTAGGATTTATAAGCACAGCTAGTTGGGCAATATCACTTTTAGCTATATTTATCGGTGCAGTTGGAGTTATAAACACCATGGTAATGACAGTTTATGAAAGAACTAGAGAAATAGGAGTATTAAAAGCGGTAGGATGGAAAAACAGTAGAATACTAGGAATGATACTTGGAGAATCAATCGTACTCACACTCATCGCCTTCGTTGTAGGAACAGTCATAGCAGTAGTAGGAGTAGAAGTTCTATTAACACTAGTTCCATCAGTAGGAAATGCAATTACACCCTCCTTCTCAATCTACATATTCCTCAGAGCCTTTGGTATTGCCTTACTCGTAGGTGTCATCGGAGGATTATATCCAGCTTACAGGGCAAGTAGATTATCTCCAACGGAGGCACTGCGCTATGAATAACAATCAAAACATCATCGAAATAAAAGATTTGAAAAAAGGCTATGATAATGGAAAAATAAAAGCTCTAAACGGAATGAACTTGGAAGTGAAAAAGGGCGAATTCATATCTATAATGGGTCCATCAGGTTCTGGAAAATCATCATTACTTAACATGATAGGTGGATTAGACATAGCAGATGAAGGAACCATAAAAGTTGCAGGAATTGACATGATGACGACCAAAAATCTAAACAAATTTCGATCAAAAGAAATAGGATTCGTCTTCCAGATGCACAACCTGATACCCAACCTCAGCGTAGTTGAGAATGTAGAAATCCCAATGTATGAAACTAATACCTCATCTAAAGATATGAGAAAAAGAGCGTTGGATCTTTTAAAATCAGTTAACCTGGGAGATAAAATCGATCAGAAACCAACAAAACTATCTGGAGGTGAAAGACAGAGAGTAGCAATTGCAAGAGCCCTAGTGAACAATCCATCAATAATACTAGCAGATGAACCTACAGGATCTTTAGATTCTAAAACAGGCGAAGTTATACTCGACTTGTTGAAAGATCTTCACAAAAAAGAGAACGTAACATTAGTCATGGTAACACACGAACCATACGTAGGAAACATGGCCGAAAGAATTATCACAGTATTAGATGGAAAATGTTTAACCGATAACAAGACAACAAATTCAAAATAAATAAAAATTCCTTTTTATTTATTTTTTGGGTACTCTTTAATATGAAATTAATCAAAATAATTAAGAAATAATCTTTTGTAGAAATGAAAATCTAATCTTAGAGTTAACTTCATATTAATATTAGATGGTGGTAAATGATTGGGTAGATAAATTCTAAAAATGTTCAGTAAGATATTATTTTTATTTTTATAATTTTATTAATGGAGTAAAATAATGGATAAACTGATTTGGTGGATATTTGCAGGTACTTCAGGAGGACCTAATCGTGCTAGAATTGTTAAAGCATTAAATAAAAGACCTTACAATGCTAATCAACTTGCAGAAAAACTCAATCTTAATTATTCGACTATACGTCATCATCTGAAAATATTAACAGACAATCAAATGATCACGTCTTCTGGAGAAAACAAATATGGAAATATGTATTTCCTTTCAGCTAAAATGGAAGAAAATTACAATATTTTAAGTGAAATTTTAAAGGAATTATCTTAAATATTGAAAACATTTAAAATTGAATATTATTATTTAAGAGGATAAAAAAAATGGTAGTAGAAGAAATAGGACCAACAGTTATGATATTAATTTACATAGCATTTGCAATAGGCCTTGCAAATGTTTGTTTATTATTAGGACTTCTTAATTCATATTGGAAAACATATAAAGATATAAAATCTCAATTCACCATAGGTCTCTTGTATTTTGCATCTTTTCTACTTGTTCAAAATATTTTAGTTACACTAGCATCGGTGATTCCATTAGTAATTCATGTAGTACCGTTTAGAATATCCAATACCGAATTTGGACCTCAAATTGTATTCATCTTAGTCAACATGATCCAATTAGTAGCACTCAGTATCCTTTACAAAATAACCCGAGAATAATTCGTTTATAGTTCTCAAACACTCTATACTATGGGAACTATTCATCTGATTATTATGGCTACTTTTTGGAATTTAGACTAGATACTTACTTTGATTGTAATTATGAGGAATTATGTGAAAACTTTGTGAAAAAGTTTAGCTTATATGGAGAGGAATATGGTTAGTATTGCTTTGTATCAAATATTTGATAAGCCATTCATAGTTTATTTGGGTGTTGTGACTATAATTTCATTTCTTGTAACTGCAATTTTTGGTCTTAGTTTTTATCGAGGATTGTTAAGATTTAAATGGCATCCTATAATGGTGGTAGTTTCATTTTTTTTGGCAATAATCATGACTATAATCGGGCCATCAGTTGGTAAGCCTTCTATTGGTATTTTAGGTCTTTTTACTTTATTTTCATTTTTTATAACTGCATTGATTGGTCTTAGTATTCATCAGCGATGGTTGAACATTCGATTTATATGGCATCCTATAATGGTGATAATTTCATTTATTCTTGCAATTATCCATGGCCTATTGGGGATATTAACATTTAACTAGAAAATAAGATAGAATCAACTGATTCTGATAAGAATCACAAATGGGGACCTATGAATAACCATAAAATATAAACTATTGACTTGTAGGTAGTATTTTGCCTGCATACTAAGTCTTGAATAACTTAAATTATTATATCTAGTTACTTAATTTACTATTTTGGGAGTTAAAATTAGATTATATGATAATTTAACTCTTAATTGGCCCCACATATTGTTATATGACGAAGTTCATAGAAA
>PMGM01000010.1 GCA_003158115.1 Methanobacterium sp. | reverse complement strand
ATAATACCTATTTCTGCTCAACAAGGTGCAAACATAGATATTCTAATTGAAGTGATTCAGGAGAAAATTAGAACACCTCGAAGATCTATTAGAAAAGCTCCCAGGATGTATGTGGCTCGTTCTTTTGACATTAACAAACCGGGTAGTGCACCTGAAGATATGGTCGGTGGAGTTATTGGAGGTTCACTGATCTATGGTAAACTTAAAGTTGGAGATGAAATCGAGATAAAGCCTGGTGTACAAATCATAAAGAAAGGAAAAACTGAATGGGTTAGCTTAAGCTCTGAAATAGTGGGATTAGTTGCTGCTGGAGAACAAGTTGATGAAATAGGTCCGGGAGGGCTTATAGGTGTAGCCACCAAGTTGGACCCATCTTTAACCAAGGCAGATTCCCTTTCTGGATCTGTGGCTGGGAAACAGGATACATTACCACCTGTTATATATGAATTCACCATGAAAACCCATTTATTGGATAGAGTTGTTGGAACTAAAGAAGAAAAAGAAGTAGAACCTATAAAATCCTCAGAACCTCTGATGATTAATATTGGTACTTCCACTACAATCGGAGTGGTAACCAGTGCTCGAGGTAATGTGGTTGATGTGAAACTTAAACTACCCGTATGTGCTGATGAAGGCCAGAGAGTTGCTTTAAGTAGACGAGTCGGGGCTAGATGGAGGTTAATTGGATATGGTATCATCAAATAATTGTGAGGCAATTATAGACGCAAATTTTTTATGATGTCGGCTCAGTTTCATGTAGACGTTGTTAGTGAACTTGAGAAGATCCTTCCATCTTGCAAATTACTAGTTCCAACAGCTGTTTTAAAAGAACTCAGTCGTATAAAAAATAAGACTAATGGTAAAAATAAAATCGCTGCGTCCATAGCCATAAAAATCGCAACTTCTTCCCCCATTGAGGTTCTAGAAATGGAACTAAAACAAAGGGAAAGTGTTGATGATTCACTTCTCAGATTATCTGAAAAATCACGGTTATTATGTACTAATGATCGTGAATTAAGAATTAAAGCACGGAAAAAAGATATTAATGTTATATTCCTACGCCAGAGAAGATATCTGGATGTTGATGGACATTTAAACCCATAAACCATCACAATTTTATGATCATATTCAGATAGATCTAATTATCATTAAAAAAAAAATTATCAACCCTAAAGGTTGCAGGAGGAATTAAATTATGAATCTCTGGAAAGATATACCAACTGGACCATCGGATCCAGAAGTAATATACGCTGTTGTGGAAATTCCAAAAGGCTCAAGAAATAAATATGAATACGACAAGGATATGGAAGCATTTGCACTTGACAGAGTTTTATACTCACCATTCCACTATCCTGCCGAGTACGGTATAATACCACAAACACTTTGGGATGATGGAGATCCAATGGACGTACTCGTTATTATGGACGAAGCTACATTTCCAGGTTGTGTCATAGAAACCAGACCCATTGGAATCATGAGAATGATAGACGGCGGGGACAGTGACGATAAAATATTAGGAGTCCCTGTAAACGATCCTCGATTTACCGACATCAAAGACATAAAACATGTACCAAAACAATTTTTAGATGAAATTGAACACTTCTTCTCAGACTACAAAAAACTGGAAGGTAAAACAACCAAGGTTTTAGGATGGGAAAATGCAGAAAAAGCATTTGAAGCAATAAAACACTCTAAAGACTTGTACAATAAAATGTGATCATATCAAAAACTGTTAACTTGACAAAAGTTCATACAGTATGAAGTTCATATTGAAATAAACATATTAGAATAAAGACAAATATTTGCTTAAACATTATTAAAGCAAAGTAGAGGGATTTGATTGTACTTAGTATCCAAAATAGAAGACACTGTAAGAATCCCACCAAACCGGTTTGAAGATCCATTACAAAACGTTGCAATAGAAATTTTAAATGAAAGCTACGTTGGAAAAATAGATAAGAAACTAGGATTGATGGTAACAGTAAATGAAATAGAAGAATTAGGGACCGGAAAGGTCATAATGGGTGATGGCGCAGCATATCATGACGTCTTATTCACAGCACTTTTCTTCAAACCTGAATTACACGAGATTGTGGAAGGGGAAGTCATAGAAATAACCGAATTTGGAGCATTTATCCGAATAGGACCTATGGACGGACTTGTACACGTATCCCAAGTTACAGATGACTACATCAATTACGATGGAAAGAGAGGGGCATTGATTGGTAAAGAATCTAAGAAAAGCCTTGAAGAAGGTAACAAGGTTCGTGCAAGAATTGTTGCACTTAGCCTGAAGGGTAAATCTTCAAAGGAAACCAAAATAGGTCTTACTATGAGACAACCCGGACTCGGAAGAATGGAATGGATCGATGAGGAAAAAAATAAGAAAAAACCTGCAAAAGGAAAACCTACTGCGAAGGGGAAAAAATAGATGGTTTTAAAAGCATGCACCAGATGCCACAGACTCATGGAAGAGGACAGGTGTGCAATATGCAACATTGCTTCTTCACGAAACTGGAGTGGCTTTTTAATAGTTGTGGATCCTGATAAATCAGATATTGCAAAGGAACTTAACATATCCCTTCCTGGAGAATATGCTCTGAGGGTAAGATAGTGTTAATACTAAAAAAAGAAATGAGGGCAGAGTTTAAAAAACCTGTAGGTACTCTGTATTCATCGATATCTGAAGCAAAAGATACAATAAAATCCTTAGGTAGTAAAAGTCTTATAATATCCATAGGCGATGTAACAACACGTAATATGCTTGATGAAGGTATAACACCTGATGTGGGCATTGTGGATAATATGATTGAAAGACAACCTTCGGATTATGAAATATGTTATGATAACGTTACATTAAAAACAAAAAACCCACCTGGCACCATAACAGATCAAATGTGGAAAACTATTAAAGAAGGATTCAGTCTTGTTGAAAAAGCAGGCTACAATGTTTTAATTGTTGTTGATGGAGAAGAAGATCTTTCAGCAATCCCATGTATGGTTATGGCTCCTGCTGGCTCTATAATATTCTATGGCCAACCAGGAAAGGGTGTTATACTTTGTGAAGTTGATGAAATAAAAGAAAAGGCTGAAGACCTTATCAAAAAGCTAGAGGAGGCATAATATGGAAATCAATGTAAATGAAAAAATAGAGAACCCGCTTTTAAACAGAACTGAAATACGCTTTGACTGTACTTACCAAGGTGATGCAACCCCTAAAGTCTTGGATGTTAAAAATAGACTTGTTGCAACTTTAAATGTTGACAAAAACCTTCTTGTAGTTCATAATTTAAAACCATCCTATGGTGAGGGTAAGGCACATGGATATGCAAAGCTCTACGATTCAGAGGAAAATCTCAATAAAATCGAAAGAGATCATGTCGTAGTAAAAAATAAAGAAGCAGCTGAAGAAGCTGAATAAGGAGGGTTTATAATGAAAAAGTTCGAACTCTACGAAGTTAAAGATAATAAGATAATCAGGAAAAATCCAGAATGCGTTAGATGCTCACACGGTGTTTTCATGGCAGACCATGGTGACCGTTACGCATGTGGAAAATGTGGATACACCCAGTTCAAGGGTAAAGAATCCAAGAAATAATCCAATTATTTTTATTGGAATTATTTCAAATATTAATTTTATAAATAAAAGATAGGTGATTTTTTTTTGAATCTAAGGTCTGGAAGGCTTAAAGGTAAGATGACTGCTGATGCAGCATCATTCACATCCTCCTTTGAATTTGATAAGAGGATCTTCAACGCAGATATACAGTGTAACATTGCTCACACAACCATGCTCAAAGAGCAAAGTATAATACCAGCTGTAGATGCTGATAAAATTATTAAATCTCTTAAAGAGCTTGAATCTGAAGGAATAAACGCTTTGGTTTTCGATTCATCAGTGGAAGATATCCATATGGCACTTGAAAACTATGTAACTTCTAAAATAGGTGAAGTTGCAGGTTTTATGCACACAGGTAAATCTAGAAATGATCAAGTTGCAACAGATTTAAGACTTATTTTAAAAGAAGAAATTGAAGAGATAGAGAATGATATCCTAAATTTTATTGAAATTATATTAAAAATAGCATCTAATCATATAAAAACCGTGATGGTAGGTTATACTCATCTTCAACACGCACAGCCAACAACATTTGCTCATCACCTTATGGCATATGCAAATGAAATAAAACGTGATTTTGAAAGAATTGTAGATGCAAAGAAACGTGTGGATATTTGCCCTCTTGGTGCAGCTGCCATGACAGGAACTGGTTTTCCAATTAATCGTGATAGAACAGCAGAACTTTTGGGTTTTAGCAGTGTAATGGAAAATTCCATGGATGCTGTGAGCTCAAGGGATTTCATGGCTGAAACAGTTTTTGCACTTGCAATGCTCGCATCAAACCTCAGCAAGATAAGCGAGGAAATGATAATTTGGAGCTCTTATGAATTCCGTTTAATTGAAATATCGGATGAATACTCTTCAACTTCATCTATAATGCCTCAAAAAAAGAATCCAGATGTTGCAGAAATTTCTCGTTCAAAAACAGCTGTCTTATATGGGGAACTCATGACCATATTAACCATACTCAAGGCACTTCCGCACAGCTACAACAGAGACCTTCAGGAAGTTACACCTCACCTTTGGAATGCTGTTGATACAACACGTTCAATGCTGAATATCACATGTAACATGCTTTCAACCATGAGCTTCAATGTTGATAGGGGAATGGAACTTGCAATGGCAAATTTCTCAACTGCAACAGAACTTGCAGATCTAATGGTGAGTGAGAAAAACCTTCCGTTCAGAATTGCTCATCAAATTGTAGGTAGAACCGTAACCGAAGCTATTAATCAAGGAATACGTCCAGAAAATATTGACACAAAATTTTTAGACAAAATAGCTGTGGAAATCAATGGATCACCCCTGGGTATAAGGGCAGAATTGGTTGAAAAAGCATTGGATCCCTATGAAATAATTAAATCAAGGGATGTTAAGGGCGGACCTTCACCTAAAGCTGTTAAAGAAGCAATTTTGAGTCTAGAAGATTTTGTTAAAGGTGTACGTAAATAATTTTTATTTATTTAGCACTTAAATTATTTTTAATCTTTTTTTAAAGTTCTATTTCATCTTAAGATAATAAATTAAAGTAGCAACATATATTTTGATTTTTTAATTATAAACTTTTTAATCCATTATTATTATAATTTATTTGGTTATCTGCTGTTTTAATGATTTTTTCATTAAAATTATATAGTTGCCGCTACATAATATAATACATGAACTCCAATACTAGACGCGAAATAATGGGTATAGTGGCAATAATCGTAGGTATAATTTTTATTGTCGATCCGCCAATTGTAGCATACTTATTAGGAGCTATACTTATTATATACGGAATAATGGAATTACTAAACAGAGGAATGGAATAATCCCCTAAAATGATTATATTCTTTCTTTTTAAATATTAGACACATTCTTATTGGTTGCCTTAGATCAATCATTACATTAACAGATTTATATATAAAGCTATGCGTTTACTCACAGATACATGTATTTATTCGTAAGTTTATAAGTTGGTATTTAATTTACTCGTAGTTGCTGTCATTTAAAAAATAGTTAATAACCATATTTCTGTACCTCTGCTCTGATACATTAATTACTCATCAAAAATAATCTCGTTTACAAAAATTTCTCCTCTTAACAACAATACTTTTGAGAATTTAAAATTAAAAATAAATTGGCCATATTATTTAATTAAATTTTTTCAGGGAGGATCTTATAAATGAAAAAAAAAGATGATAATATGCCTTTAAATTTAAAATAGAATTTTATTACTCCATTATTTCTATTTTTTATCTGTATTTCATGTAAATTCTCTTGAATGATTACCATTTTATCATAAAATTTGACATATGTTTTCATACAGTATTATTACTAATTTTAGAGATAAGTCAGGAAAGAGTTGTTAACTTACACCATGCGGACATTTATCATAATGAACACTATATTATAGTTAGATATTTAGTATTGATTTATGTACAATTATTGGGTATGATAAAAAAATATAGATAATTAAATAATAAATTAATATAATTCTGAAGTTAAAGTAGGATATAGGAGGTCACTAAATTTGCAGAGATATAAATGCCGTGTATGTAACTATATCTATGATCCGGAGGTAGGGGAACCCCGAACCAACACTCCCCCATGTACAGCCTTTGAAGATTTACCAAGTACTTGGAGATGCCCTAAATGTGGCGTACCTGCCTTCAAATTCTCACCCATCTAAATTGTGGGAATTTAAACTAACTTAAAAAGGAGATAACAATCAATCCGCTAAAATAACCTAATCAAAGCAATTCAAAAAAAGAGGCGATTTTATGGATAAAAATACGATGATTGTTTTGAATAGTCTTGATTTATTAGTTATATGTACATACAAATAACTATAAATGGGTCTTTCAATTAAAATAGCTTTTCAAAGAATAAATTATTTATTAATTTGTAAACTGCTTTTAAAAATATATTACTAATAATGAAATTGTTATACCAAAAATGTGAAAAAAGATATCGCTAGAAATTATGGTTCTGAAAAAATAAATATAATAAATTGTGAGAAAATATTTATATATTTTATTAATATTTGAGGCAAATCATGACATGTATTGTTTGTAAACGTATTGGAGGATGTTAAGTGGGGATAGTTCAGTTATTTAGGGAAATCCTAAGTATTTTGTTGCTGCTAGAATCATTTTGAATTCTGCTTCAGCTGCAGACATGACGGGTGTAGTGTCTCTTTCTGTTTCTAATGTTATGCTATTAATCTTATAGCTATGTGCTGCGATACGGATCATACCAGGATTATCTGCTTTATCAACACCTGTAGAACATTTGGTTTTTGATATAATGTATGATATCCATTTTTTTTCATTTTTGGTGGATACTGCGTTGTGATATATAAATCCGTTTTTACCTACTCCTCCTCCTGAATGTACATCTATTAAATAATTTATTCCATTGTTTTTGGCGAATTGGACTATTTTCCAGCTAGGGGTACCTTTTATATTGGCTATACGGTTCGGATCCAATCCATTGTAGTATCGGGTGTTAAGAGCTGTATCTTTGGGAATATCAAATGGGATTATGTATATCGTACCATTGAAGTTTTTGTTTTTTATGTATTCAATGTATTTCATAGCAGCTATATTGGCTTGTGGCTCATTTCCGTGGATTCCAACAGATATGAGTAGTTTAGGGCCATGACCATTTCCAAATTTTAGTATTACAGAACCCTTCTTTGTCATTTGGAAAATTTGATTACTTAAACTAGTTCGTGGGATATCCTTTTTTATAGCGGAGTTAGCTAGTACATTTCCTCCTACTGACTTATCGAATGTGCTAATACTATACCCATTATTAGATGAAGTAATATTTGTCTGATTGAGTGTTGCAGCACTACTAATACTCCCATTCAAAACAATAGCAAAACTAAAAAACACTAACAAGAATAATAACAATTTTTTCTTAATTTATAACCCCTCCTCGTTTGATAAGATCACCAAATAATACAATTATTTATGATAGTTACCAAATTCTATTATTGAATCAATCTAGTATCATTTATAAAGGTTTGTTTAATTCCAAAAAAAAGCATCTATTGAACTAATTTTTTTAGTTTAAGATTAGTAAAAACTTATTCCAAATTTTCCTGAAAAAAATTTAGATGAACCTATTGAAGACGATTCAAAATAATCACAAGATATCACAGAGTTTTTATTTTTTTTATAGCATCAATACAAATTGTCACAAATAACTCTTTTCTTTATATTTGAAATTTTAATTGTACTTAACATCTTTTTTAGCAAACATACAGCTAAGAATTAGTAATAATATTGTATACAAATATATGTCAAAATTGATGATAAATGGTAATCATTCAATAGAATTTACATGAAGTACAGTTAAAAAAATAAGAAATAAGGATTAATAAGGTTCTGTTTTAAATTTAAAGATATATTTAGCTTGGAAATTATATATGAATTATTTAAATAAATTATTGTTCAGGCAAAATCCAATTTATTTTTTTGTTAAACATTTGCAATACAATATATTTAAAATAATTATTTTCTAAGCCATATTGTGATAAGTCCACCTAATGCTCCAGATATAGAAGTAATAATTATAAATATTATAAATGCTAAATCCCAGAAATTAAAAAGAATATAAAGCGAAATTCCACAAATAATACCCACAATAAATCCATTTAAAGCCCCATCAAAATACTCTCTGCTTTTACTGAATAAAGGTGCTATAGCTCCAGAAACAATTATTAAAAAGAATATTCCCATTAAAAACATGAAAAAAACATCAACATTAAATGAATCAAGTGATGGGGTGAGTTTTGTTGGGCCAAAAGTTGTTAGTACCATAAATACAACAAGAAGAGAAGTTATAAATAATAGAGAATTTCTATTTACTT
>PMGM01000059.1 GCA_003158115.1 Methanobacterium sp. | reverse complement strand
TTTATATGGCCTTACTTTATCCCCTGTCCTTTTTAATTTGAGATAACCATAAAATAAAGGTTGTCTCCGATTATTCACAGCACCCTTAGCGCTGCCAATTGGAAACATTTCCAATATTTTCTTATTTTTCCTTAAAATTATCATTTTTTTTCTTGATTTGCTAGAATTAATTCTTAATTCACAGTGTCAGTTCATGGGATTTCGCATAAAAAAAAAATAGAAGAATTTCGAAACATACGCTAGTTTAAAATTAAATATCTTCTTCTGATTCTTTAGCCAAGATTTCAACTGCTTGATCTCTGAGTTTAAATTTCATAATTTTACCGCTTGCAGTTAGTGGGAACTCTTGAACAAAGAAGATATGTTTAGGCACTTTGTAACGTGCTATCTTATTTGATGCATAATCTCTAATATCCTCTGAAGTTAACTGTGATCCTTCTTCTTTTATTATGAATGCTCCAATTATTTCCCCATATTTTTCATCTGGTATTCCAACGACTTGTACATCCATAATACTGTCTATGGTGTGAATGAATTCCTCTATTTCCCGAGGGTAAATATTCTCCCCACCCCTGATTATCATGTCTTTGATACGGCCCACAATTGAGTAATATCCTTCCTCATCACAAGTGGCCAGATCTCCGCTGTGAAGCCATCCATCTCCATCTATAACTTCTTTGGTTTTTTCGGGCATTTTGTAATATCCCTTCATCACATTGTAACCTTTACAGCATATTTCACCAGTCTGATTGGTTCCGAGAGTTTCACCTGTTTCAGGGTCTACAATTTTAACCTCACAATTTGGTAGGGGTTTTCCCACAGTTTCAACACGCTTTTCAAGTGGGTCATCAACACTGGTCTGTGTGAATCCTGGTGAACCTTCTGTTAGGCCATAAACACTGGTTATTTCTGTCATGTGCATGTCCTTAACAACTTTTTTCATTGCCTCGATTGGACATGGTGAACCCGCCATTATACCAGTACGAAGGGATGATAAATCAAATATATCAAACATTGGGTGGCTGAATTCTGCAATGAACATGGTTGGAACTCCGTACAATGCAGTACATTTCTCCTTTTGTACAGCACCAAGCACCATCAAAGGGTCGAAAAGTTCTATCATTACCATTGTGGCCCTATGCGTTATTATGGCCATAACTGCCAGCACAATACCAAAACAATGGAATAATGGAACTGTGATACATAATCTATCCTCTTCAGTAAATTTTTGCCTTTCACCTATATAATAACCATTGTTGAGGATATTTCTATGGGTGAGCATCACTCCCTTTGGAAATCCTGTTGTTCCACTGGTATACTGCATATTAACAACATCACGATTACTAAGAGTCTTTTTAACGGTTAAAAGATCTTCATCATCGGTGTGCTTGCCCAAAAGCATCAATTCATTGGTATTGTACATTCCCCTATGCTTTTCTTGACCGACATAGATGACATGTTCTAAAAATGGGAACTCCTCACTTTTTAAACTACCTCTTTCTTGGGTTTTTAATTCGGGAACCAATTCATATATAATATCAATGTAATCAACATCCTGATAACCATCAATAATCGCAATTGTCTTCATATCGGACTGTTTAAGCACATATTCTAATTCATGACCCTTGTATGCAGTATTTACTGTCACGAGGACCGCCCCAATTTTAGCTGTTGCAAACATGAAAGTGAGCCAATCTGGTACGTTTTTAGCCCATATTCCTACATGATCTCCTTTACCAATACCTAAAGTTAAAAGCCCCTTTGCGAGCATGTTAACGCGTTCATCAAAATCTTTATAAGTAAACCTAAGGTTTCTGTCAGGATAAATTATAAACTCTCTTTCAGGATCTATTTCAACTTGTTTCTCTAGGAAATCTCCTAGGGTATCTTCAGTAAAAAGCATTTTCCCACCCCAAATCATCTTTCGGAATTATTATTTGAATATATCAATTTATATTGTATAGTTAATTATTAATTTTCTAATCCTTCGGGTATAATATGTTTCATCAACTGTTCCCTAATGGAATCAGGTATTGGTATACTCTTTTTTTCTATAAAATCAAAGTGTACTACGACTGCTTTTCCTTTAACTGCTAGTTTACCTTTCTGCCAAGCTTCATGACCCATAGTAAATGAGCTGTTTCCTATTTTTTCAATGAAAGTTCTAATCTCAACATCTTCCCCATAGTACATTTCACTTAAGAAATCAAATTCTGTTCTCACCATTATGAGCTTCCAGTTTTCATAGTCAAGTTCAAGATTAGGAGTGAACAGCCTAAATATTGGATTTCTGGCTTGTTCAAACCACACTGCAAGTACTGTATTGTTGACATGGCGAAGTCCATCAATATCGCCGAATCTTGGAGTTACAACTGTTTTATACATTTAATTCCTCTTTAATCATAAATCGATAAATTTTAAGCTTAAAATCGGTTGAATCATTCGCTTTTTAAACTTCTTTCTAATAAAACTTTATTCATATAGGTGTGTATATTACAGCCAGTATTTTGGCTTCATCATTATGAGCATGGAGTTCATGAGGAACAACAGAATCATAGTAGATACTATCTCCTTCAGATACTAGATAAGTTTCTTTACCATAAAGAACTTCTATTTCACCTTTCATTACAAATATGAACTCTTCACCCTCGTGGGATGAAAGTTCATAATCTTTGGTTATTGGTGGATGTACATCGATTAAGAATGGTTCCATGTGTCGGTCGGTTTTACCCGATGCAAGTGAATAGAATTCCAATTTACTGTCATTAAGATTATTGTTTTCACCAGAGAACCTGATTACACTATCAGATTTACCTGATTTTATTACCACTGGCCCTGTTTGAGGGGCATCGTCTAAAAAAGTACCAAGACGAACATTTAAAGCCTTTGCAATCTTTAAAAGTGGCGATAATGAGGGGATGAGTGCTCCGCTTTCAAGTCGTTCAATAAGTTCAACACTTAGTTTACTTTCTCTTGCAAGTTCTTCTATTGAAATTTTTTTATTCTCTCTTAATTGACGTATTTTTTCCCCAACTTGCATTTCTGACATTGAATCACCTTTTAAACGTCCATTTATTTATTATATATATTATTTTTTAAATTTACCATATTTGCTAGATATAGTTCATTATTATCATATTAATCTTATTTTTTTCATTATCAGAGTATTAAATAGTTTATATTGTTATCATTACAATCTCAAAGAAAAAAGAATATGATCTAATAATAATGGGAATTCTAAGTGTTAGTAACATTTTTTGTTGTATTTTTTGTTGTATTTTTTGTTGTGTTGTTTGTTGGTATAACAGTGGTGTTGTTGGTAACATTAAGCACAATTCGCTTTGTAATGTAAACTGGCTGGAAGTTAGGGTCTCCAATTGTAGTAATCTGTTCCTGACTATTCAAATTGAGTTTTGGTATAGTTAAACTACTTAGTTGTTCATTTCCAATTTTTGTAACATTTACAGCAGATGCAACTCCAAATGCTAATAATGCTATCATTAAAACTATGAACAAAGTTCCAGATTTCTTTGGATTCATTATAATCTACCCTATCTTTTTATTTATTAGAATGAACTATTTTCAGTTTATTAATTTTATTCGAATATATTACACATCGATTGATTGTGAATTCTGTAAATTTAATTAACACCAATATTCACTATTACTTTGCTATATTACTCAAATCATTTATATGCTACCACGGTGGTTCATTACTTCAAGAAATTGTAACAATTTGTAAGATCATGTTTAAACATTAAAATTTGAGCACAAATATAAAAAAAATTAATAAATGACTTTTGTACATTTAATAATTCAAATTCACTCCACTGTAACACATTTAGCAAGATTTTTAGGTTTATCTGGATCTATACCTCTTTCAATGCTTATGTAATAGGATAGAAGTTGTAATGGTACAACGTATGGTATAGGGGATAAAATTTCACTTATTTCATCATCCATCCCAATGACATCGTCTGATTCTATTCTTAAAGCTACATCTTCCGATGAACCAACACCTATTATGCTAGCTCCCCTAGCCTTAACTTCTTCAACATTACTTAAAGTTTTATCATGACGGTCTCCAGGAGGTACAACTGCCAATACAGGTACATCATCATCAATAAGGGCTAATGGTCCATGTTTGAGTTCGCCTGCTGCATAACCTTCTGCATGTATGTAGGTAATTTCTTTAAGTTTTAAAGCACCTTCCAATGCAGTGGGATAGGAAAATCCCCTTCCAAAAAAGAAGAAATCCGTTGAATTTTTATACTTCTTAGCTATTTGGATTATGTGATCCTCTCCTGCAAGAGCATTTTTCATGAAGCTTGGAACCATCTGAAGTTTTTCTAAAAGTTTGTTATTGCCATCCATTGCAATTGCAAGCATATAAATACATGTTAACTGACTTACATACGTTTTTGTAGCTGCAACTCCTATTTCAGGACCAGCTCTAGTATAAATAACATGGTCAGCTTCTCTAGTAGCTGTACTTCCAAGAACATTAACAATTGCAAGCGTTTCTGATTTTTTATTAGCGATTTTAAGTGCTCTGAGGGTATCTGCTGTTTCTCCAGATTGACTTATCAATATAACCAAGGTTTTTGTATTGAGAGCACCTTCAGAGAATATGAATTCTGATGCCAATACAACATCAGTGGGGATTCCTAACATAGTCTCGAATAAATATTTTCCTACTAAAGATGCATGATAAGATGTTCCACATGCAACAAAACATATTCTGTTGAATTCTGGAAACTTGGAAACTACATTCTCAATTTCTGGAAATTCTAAGAGTGTATCTTTAATAACTTCAGGTTGTTCATGTATTTCCTTTAACATGAAATGTTTATATCCACCCTTTTCTGCCATATCAGATGTCCATTCAATTGTATTAATTTTTTTATCCTGTATATTCCCATCAATATCTTTTATTACAACCCCGTTGGGGTCTAAGACTGCCATCTCATTATCATCTAGATAAATAACCTTTTTGGTATGTTCCAAAATAGCTGGAACATCAGATGCAAGGAAAAACTCATTTTCCCCAATACCCACTATTAAAGGGCTTTCCTTTCTAATACCTATTATCTTATCGGGTTCATCAGCAGAAATAGCTGCTATAGCATAGGATCCTTGAATATCCTTTGTAGCTAACCTAGATGCTACTTCTAAACCATTTCCCATTTCCATGTATTTCTCAATTAAATGAGGTATAACTTCAGTATCGGTGTCAGATGTGAATATATGTCCTTCATCTTGAAGTATTCCTTTTAATTCCTTGTAATTCTCAATTATCCCATTATGAACCACTGCTATTCTCTTTTTACAGTCCGTATGAGGATGTGCATTTTTTCCAGTTGGAAGACCATGCGTTGCCCATCTAACATGTGCTATTCCCATATTTCCAGGAATATCCGTTAAATCCAATTTTTTCTGGACATCATCTATTTTACCTTCATCTTTTTTGATGTATATATCTCCAGAAAGTGTTGCTATTCCAACAGAATCATAACCTCTGTATTCTAGCCTTTGAACGCACTCTAAAAGTACGGGTGCTGCTTTATCGTTAATTATACATGCTACAATTCCACACATGATTTCACCAGAGAAAATATTATATTAATAACGTATATGATCAGTTTTAAATAACCAAATCAAATATTTTAATCTACAAATTTTATGTGAATCCAAAAAATATTCATATCAAATATAAATCTTTTGCTTTATTGGTATTTACTATTTATGAACGCCAATATCATATAAAATTATCATGATTCCAATATGCTCAAATGAATCTCCATATAAAACTAGGTTGGTTTATAGATTAAAGATTAAAACGTCTTACAAATAAGTATTTTAGTGATTTATACAACTTAAGGTTAAGTAAGAAAAAAAGAGGCTATTAATTAGAAATAGGTAGGATCTTAATATTCAGTTTATCGATTAGTTGCAACTAATATATCCATATTTACTTCGTTTAAATTATCACATCCAGTAAGGATCATTGCCTTTTTAAGATCATCCTTCACATATTTGTAATACATTTTAACAGCTACATCTCCTCCAGCTATGGAGAGTCTTGCTAGAGGTCTGCCTATCAATGCAATATCTGCACCTAAAGCAAGTATTTTGAGTACATCAAATCCTGTTCTAACAGCACCATCTGCTAGTATGGGTATCTTTCCAGCTATCTCATTTGCAATATCTGGAAGTACTTCTGCCACTCCCTGGCCACCATCTAACACTCGACCACCATGATTAGATATATAACATGCCCCGGCACCAGAATCTAATACTTTTATTGCATCTTCAGTGCACATAATCCCTTTAAAAATCACAGGTTTTTCTGTTGAGTCAACAAGTTCGGTGATCTCTTTCTCACTCTTACGATAGACAGGTTTATTTGATGCATTCCAATAAGTGGATCCTGCTCCATCAAGATCTATACCAAGTGCTATCACATCCATTTCCTCGGCTAATTTTATCAACTGCAGCAGTCGCTCTTGCGATTGTGGTTTAAATATAGGTATACCCCATCCATGGTTCTCTCCAACAATTTTAACTCCAAGATCATCGGGACTCTCAGGAGTATTTCCAACCAACCCAATTGAACCAGAAGACATAGCTCCTTTTAAAAGTCCCCTATAAAGTGCATCTTCAGGTACAACATCATTCATGCTAGTTTTAACTCCTGAAAGGCTAGCACCCATAAAAGGAACTCCAATTTTCTTATTAAATATTGAAACAGACATATCAGGTTCATTATGTTCCTTTATAACCTTCATCTTTAGTTTATAACTTTGAAGAGAATTATAATTAGCCTCAAATGTTTTTCCCTGTCCTGCACCACCAAAACCTATGGATGCACCAAATTTTTGTCCGGTACAAGTCCTATCTGGCTGTCCATCACAAACTGGATATTCACCACAAATACCTGTTAACATCTTTCGAGCTATGGAACGATAATAATTCAAATCCTTTGTATCATGCTGTGTTTCCGTGTATGCAGTCATTTTAAGGGAAAAAATATCATCACGAATCTCTTGAAGGTAATCTTTAGGCATTCCACAAACCGGACAAAGCCAAGATTCAGGAATATCCTCTATATTTGTACCTGGTTCGAGCTTAGTATCATGATCACCCTTTTCTTCATCATACACATAAGTATTGCAGTAAGTACAGATGTATTTCATTTAATTCATTGTCTCCATAATAAAATTATCATTAACATTCTATTTATCATTAAAGTGATTTTTTGATATTATTTTTAAATCAAATAAATTATCTGCTTCATCTTCGGAGAGAATTCCCCGTTTTACAGCTATATCTTTAATGGATTTTTTATTTTTCATAGCTTCCTCAGCTATTTCAGCCGCCTTTAAATAGCCGATTTTAGGTGAAAGAAGAGTTGCAAGACTGGGATTCATTCCAGCAGTAATTGTTAATCTCGACTCTTTTATACTGATATCATCTACGCAACGGGACTGGAATACAGGGAGATAATTATTCAATAATTTAAGTGATATAAGAATATTATGGGTGATTATAGGTGTCATCACATTCAGATCGAGCTGTCCTGCTTGGTTAGCCAAAGATACAGCTGTATCATTTCCAATGATCTGATAAGATACCATGTTCAAACATTCTGCCATTACTGGATTGACTTTTCCAGGCATAATAGATGAACCTGGTTGAACTGGAGGTAAAATTATATCTCCAAGTCCAGCGGTAGGTCCCGATCCCATCAGACGTAAATCATTTGCTATTCTTATTAATTCCATTGCAAATTCCCTGAGAGAACCTGAAAAAGCAGCCATTTGTGACCGGCTCTGTAATGCTTCGTGACTGTTGGATGCAGGTACGAGATCTAGGGAAGTAAGTTCACCAAGTTTTTTTATTACATTTTCTCTGTAAAAAGGAGGGCTGTTAATTCCGGTTCCTGTAGCTGTACCCCCCATAGCTACTTCTAAAAGATCATTTCTTCTTTCATTTATCCTCGATCCAGCCCGGATAATTGCAGAGCTATATGCCAGAAATTCATCACCTATAGTCACAGGCATAGCATCCATCAAATGAGTTCGACCAGATTTAGGATTTTCGCTGAACTCTTTACCCTTATTTTTAAAAGAAATACCTAGTTTATCAATTACATTTAGAAGAATGTCTGCATCGTGGATAATTGCAATATGGGATGCTGTGGGAAAAGTATCATTGCTTGATTGTGATTTGTTAACATGATCATTGGGGCTTAAATATTCGTACTCACCCCTTTGTTTGCCCATTATCTCGAGTGCTCTGTTTGCAATCACCTCATTGATATTCATATTAAATGAAGTTCCCGCACCCGCCTGGAATATATCTATAGGAAATTGATCAGGATAATTTCCCATCAGAATATCATCTGAAGCCTTTAAAATAGCCTCACCACGTTCATTATCAAGAAAATCTAACTCCATATTGGTAAGTGCAGCTGCTTTTTTTACATTTACATATGCCATTATTAGTTCTGAACTTTCACCTATACCACTAACAGGGAAATTTTCTATTGCACGTAGTGTTTGAATACCATAGTATGCTGTAGCAGGAATCTCTTTTTCCCCTAAAGAATCCTTTTCCTTACGGGTCTTCATTATCGCTCCTCTCCCTCTTTTTCTAATTGTTCCCGGGCTTTGGCAATTGCAATAAGTGGCGGTACATCTTTTGGACAGACACGTCTGCAATTCCCATGAAATTTACAATCCCACCATCCACGTGGCATGTCTGCAGTTTTAATACGTTCAATTCCATTTGCTTCCCTTGGGTCTATATAGAATCTGTAAAGTTTTGCAAGAGCTGCAGGACCAAGATATTCGGGATCATTACCATCTACTGGACAAGATCCAAAACAAGCAGCACAGAGTATACAGTTAGTATAAAGTTCTAATTCAGGTATTGACTCTGGATCCATTAGTCTTTCCTTTTTTGGTGTAGAATCTGCTGGTTTAAATACAGGTTCAATTTCTTTGTAGTAATCAAAAAATTTATCCATATCCACTATTAAGTCCTTAATAACTGGAAGATGAGGTAATGGTTCGACTAAAACTTCTTCCTTCGGATTCCAATCGACATTTTCTTCAATAGCAGGGTAGAAAGATAGTGGAATCTTTAGATCTCCATTTAAAAGGGATTCTACTTGAGTCCTACATGCAAGCCTTGGGACTTTGTTAATGAGCATTGCACAAGTGCCGCATACTGCTCCTCTGCAAGAATAATGAAATGCAATAGAATCATCAAAGTTTTGTTGAAACTGAAATAACGCCCCGAGTACTGTCAATCCAGGTTTAAGTTCTAATTCAAACGTGTCATAACGAGGGTTTTCCATATTTTTATGATACCTGTATACCTTAAGTTTCATTTAGTATACACGCTCCTTTGGTTCAAACATTCCAATAGTTACTGGTTTATAGCTAATATTTAGATTTTTATCATCTAACTCAATAAGTGTATGTTTTAAATAGTTTTCATCATCACGATCTGGATGATCTGTTCTCGTATGTGAACCTCGACTCTCCTCTCTTTTAATAGCACATCTAGCAACCACTTCAGCAATTTTAAGCATACCCTCAATTTCTAAAAACTGTACAAGTGTTTGATTTACAGCTAAATTTTTATTATCAATTGTGAGGTGGGAAAATTTATTTTCCATATTTAAAATTTCTTTTAAACCTTTCTCCATTGTTTGTCCATCACGGAATATACCAAATTTTTGGAACATTGTTTCGGTCATTTCATCTTTAACACTAAAAATATTTGCACTCTTTTTTCGCCCCATTACCTCTTTAATTTTAGATTCAATATCATTTATCGCTAATTGTACAGCTTGAATATCCGGCTCTGGTGTTTGGTTAATATAGTCAATAATTTTATCTGCCACCAATCTACCAAATACCAGAGTTTCTAGAAGGGAATTTCCACCTAACCTATTAGCTCCGTGTACACTGATACATGCACATTCCCCTGCAGCATATAACCCCGGAAGCATTGTAGCTCCATTAATGTCCGCATCAATTCCACCCATGGAATAATGCTGTCCCGGTTGGATTGGTATGGGTTCTTCAATAGGATCAACACCTGCAAAATCCATTGCGATCTGTCTTATTCCAGGTAAACGTTCCATAATACGATCAGAACCTAAATGGGTTAGATCTAGATGTACGTAACCACCATCAAAACCTCTGCCTTCTCGGATCTCTTGTTCAATCGACCTTGCAACAACATCTCGAGGGGCTAGATCTACAGAATTAGGAGCATATTTCTCCATAAAACGTTCTCCTTGACTGTTAATGAGAATACCGCCCTCTCCTCTTGCTCCTTCACTCATCAGAATATTAGTACCATACAATGTGGTTGGATGAAATTGTACAAATTCCATATCCTTTAATGGTACACCCACATTGAGTGCTAATGTCAAACCATCACCTGTATTTATGAGTGCATTAGTTGACCTGTTGAATACCCTACCAAATCCGCCTGTTGCCATGAGCACTGCTTTTGAAATAAACCCGTGTATTTTACCAGTCATAATCTCTATTGCAGTACATCCAATACATCTACCTTTATCCTTTACAAGTGAGGTCACGAAAAATTCTTCGTATATAGGAAAATTCTTGTTTAAAACCTGTTCATATAAGGTATGGAGTGCATTATGTCCTGTTCTATCTGCAGCATAACATGTTCTAGGAAATCCTGCACCTCCAAATGGGCGCTGGGCAATTTTTCCATTTTCTAGTCGTGACCAGACTGTTCCCATATGTTCCAGTTCGTATACAGTTGCTATTGCCTCAAGACACATTTTTTCAACAGCATCCTGATCAGCAAGATAATCTGATCCTTTAACAGTATCATAGGCATGCATTTTCCAATCATCAGAGGCGTCATCATCACCAGGGACATTACCTAACGATGCATTCATTCCTCCTTGGGCTGCAACGGAATGGGATCTGAGTGGATGTACCTTAGAAATTAATGCTCCACTCAAACCAGAATTTGATACTTGGAAAGCTGCTCTAAGTCCTGTTAGCCCCCCTCCTATAATAAGCACATCATGATAATGGATAGATTCCACAGTACTGGCAACACTAATTTCCTCGTTATGTTTTAAAGTTTTCAATATAGTAACGTTATCCCCTCCAGATTCCAAGTTATCACCAAAAAATAAAATGTAGAAGATGGAAATTTAATTTTAGAATCCGATTTCCCTATTCATTCAAGTTAATCCGGACATTTATGTTTAGTATATTCCCATTTTAAGTTTAAATAGATTTTTACCCTAAAAATGTACTTGTTATATGAATTTATATAATTTAATTTATAATTTCATGAGTTACCTCATTTTAATCTTAGTTATTTTATGATTTCTAAACTTAATTTTTTAGAAGATTGGTATTGAATTTTTATATAAATAAACAATTATCTCATTATATCTTATTATTTTTTCATATTATATAATTAAAAAAAATGTATGTTTAATATATTTATTTATACTCATAATAATTTTTAAATTATTCTTTGAATATTCGCACAGATTTACAATTTAAAATTTCATTCTATTTTTCTAGTATGTTTAATGGGATAAAGCAATAGAATTAACTAATGAAATTTAATTCGTTTGGTTTAAAATACAGCTTCCTAAGTTAATTTATGATATAAAGTTAAATAACAAGAAAAAAGTATTATGGAATGTATCAAGCACCAAATCAAGACAAATTAACTCATTTTAACAAATTAATGAATACTATAATAAATTAATAATTTATAAAAACACATTTAAATTAAAAAATTCATCTTTAGGGGTAAAGTAACGAATTAAATCACCTTCACTAATCATTCCAATAAGTTTTTGGGTGACTATTAACAACAGGGACATTGTCTATTTGATGTTCAACGAATAATCCTAGTAAGTCTTTAATTATCATAGTTGACTGAATAGAAATAACATCCGGAGTCATAAAATTTTTGACTTTCAAAACAAAACTTCCCGATTTTTCTTAAGTTTTATCAACATGTTGGATATGCTTACGATTTAATAACAAAAATATCACCGCACCAATAACAAAAAAACCGCCAACAATAAAAGGAATATGGGGTGAAAATATAACACTTAATACTCCTGCTAAAGCAGGGGCGATTGCTGCACCAATGAAACGTAAAAAACTATATGCAGCAGAAACAGTGGGATACTCAATGGATGATGCATGCATAACACCTGTTGTAATTAGAGTATTATTATTTCCTATAAATGCACCTGAAAGAATAATAGAAACAATGACGACCCACTGAGTTGAAACCCAAATCCCAATGATCAGGAGAAGAACAGCAAATAAAGTTAATATCACACTCATAGATCTAATCGTTCCAAATTTGTGTTGAAGTTTTGGTGCTACAAATATTGATGTAATAGCGAGTAATATGCCCCATCCTAAAAATACTAATCCTATACCATATGCATCTAATCCCATAACAAAAGGCGCATAAGATAGCAAGGTAAAAAATCCAAAGTTATAAAGAAAAGCAATAATTCCAAATGTTAGTATAGCATGATTATTCATAGCACGAAATGGATCAAGTAAAGATGAGGATGATTTGACCGTTGTTTGTGTCTTATGTTCCTTCACTTTGGGCATTAAAGTAATTAATGATATGAAAGCAACAGCCATTAAGACACCAACACCAAGAAAAGGACCTCTCCAAGATATTTCTCCTAATAAACCTCCAAGAAGAGGACCCATTGAAAATCCTAATCCTATGGAAGCTTCGTACATAATAATCGCTTTGGCTGATCCTTTTTTTGAAAGAGTTACAAGAGCCGTTAATGCGGTTGCTACAAGAAAAGCATTTCCTAATCCCCAACCCCCACGTAATCCAATAATTGTCCAAACATTATTTGATAGTCCTGCAAGAGTTGAAAATAATGCTACAATAACAGCACCTAGAAGTAATGTTCTTTTGATACCTATTTTATTGGTAACAAAACCTGTAAAGAGCATGGTTACAGCCATTACAGCCATATAACTTGTAAAAAGTAAAGTAACTTCACTGGGACTTGCACCCAATTTGTTAGATATTGCCGGTAAAATAGGATCAACGAGTCCAATACCCATGAATGCAATGATAGAAGCAAAAAATACTGCCCACACTGCTTTAGGTTGATTTACTATTTTTTCTGAATTAAATGGTAACAATGACATGATTTTTCCTTTTTTTAAGTCTTAGTTCGTTTTCTTCTATTTTTAATTTGATTTATTCAAATCTTTTTATATTAATAGAGAATTTCTATTTACTTACTTTTTTTTATTATTTTTGTAGTGTCTGAATTTTTTGGTGAGGTTGTGGTTATTTTTCGTGAAATATGGTCCGTAAATTGTCTTTCCAGTTCAGGATCTGACAAACCATACCACGATTGTAAAACCAACATTTTCATCATAACTATCTCATCATTATTTGGCATGCCACCAAGTTCTGTATGATTATCATACATATCTCTAACTATTGGCCTAAATACTTCCCAATCAATTAGAGGTTCAATCTCAGCCAACTTATCACTAAGCAATTCCACACGAGCATACTCTTTCTTCATGAAAAAATCATCAAACGACTTCATAATACCTATATACTCATAATAACATATAAACATATCATATTAGACAATTAAACAACTATAACGACCCAAAAAAAATAAACTCAAAACATAAATTTTGAAAAAACATATGGTTTATAGAAATTTTCAAAAACTTATTTTTATTTAAACTAACTTTTTCTCTTATGAAATGAATTTTTTCCCCATTTGGAATGCTTTATCACAGTCTTTTGGGAATTCTTCTCTTCTTGTTTTGGTTTTTGCTTCAGGATCAAATCTTTCAGTTAAATATTTTGAGTGGTCTTCGAATAGGGTTGTGTCATTTACGATGAGTGATTCAGCTTCACCAAACATCATTTCGAATAATAATTTCAGGTCTGTGGCTACTTTATCGTAATTCCAAGTATGCATCCATGATTCGTTTGAACTCATGGTGTAAATAAATCCTATTTTCAATTCACCATTAAATAGGGTNNTTGCTTTACCAGTAATTGTTCCTATATAATTTGGTGATCCTAAGATAATTGCATCATAATTATTTATATTATCTAGAAAAGGTGTTAAATCATCATTTAGACTGCATTTTCCATAACTTTTACCATTTAATCGTTTACATTCCAAACAACTAATGCATCCATTATAATTTAAGTCATATAAGTGGATTAACTCGGTTTCAGCTCCCTGAGATTCTGCTCCTTCAAGTGCTTTTTTTAGTAAAGTTGCTGTATTCCATTCTTTTCTCGGACTTCCATTAAATGCAATTACCTTCATTTATTTACGTCTCCTACAATTTTTTTTATCTAATATTTTCTCTAGTTATTTTGTTATTCGATAAATTTANNAAAAGTAAGTAATGGTGAATTTGTATGGATAATAAAAATAGAGATATATGCGCCCCTAAATCTGTGATTGGTATTATTGGAAATAAGTGGAATCTTCTTATTATTTGGCATCTTAAAGATCAGACTTTAAGATTTACTGAACTTCAAAAAAGGATGTATAATGTTAATCCGAAAACTATCACCAAACATTTAAGAGACCTTGAAGAGAATAAAATCATAAAAAGAGTTGTATATCCTGAAGTTCCACCAAAAGTTGAATACTCATTAACTGAAACTGGAATAGCATTTATCCCCATCCTTAAATCCATCCTAGAATGGGG
>PMGM01000109.1 GCA_003158115.1 Methanobacterium sp. | reverse complement strand
GGTACAACAGCACCTATTGGATAAACATCAAATCCCATCGAACCAATTTCTTCTGCACATTTTGATCTGAGATCATGGAAGGTGGAACCCTGAACAACAGAATTCATCATCATATCTCTGCCAATTTCACTTGCTTCTTTAGCCCTTTCAATGGTCATCTCAAGATCCCTTTCAGCTCTTTCCCTTTTCACAAATGGTGGAGTAGGTATGTCTAGTGAAGTTCCTATATCTGTTCCAATAATCTGCTGAAACTCGATTATTTCCTTGTTATCAACATCTATATCACCATATAATGAAAGCTGGAATGAACCAGAATCTGTTACTATAGGGCCTGGGAAATCTATAAGTTTATGTACACCTTCTTCAAGAACTTTTTCCCTTAATTCTTCATTTTTATACATTATATAAGCATTAGTTATGACAATTTCTGCTCCAAATTCCTTAACATCAAGTGTCTGTTTACCAGGATGTATAACCGGCATTAATGCTGGTGTTTTAATTTTTCCATGGGGTGTTGTTAATATTCCAGTTCTCCCCATTGCATCTTTATGTTTTATCTCGAAGTTCAAAATCTTTCACCTTTTATATAAGAGTACATAAAATTTTTATAACTGCTTTAATCCAGCTATTTTCAGTAATTTTTTTTATAAATCTTAAATTTTATTATAGTCATAAAATTTTCTTAAAATTCAAATAGAATATTACACTTTGATAATCTATTTTTTCTAGTATACTATTTTATTCATTTAGATTTATTCATTTAGATACATTGAAGACATAATATTTTTTTAAATTTGTTATCTTTACTGGTCATTCCTGATTCTTGATGATTATATCTAATCTTTTTTCCATCTCAATCACTCGTTCACTGGAATTATCGATATATTCACATCCATTTCCACAGATACATTCTTTATATTGCGGACAAACAATAAATTTAGATTTTTCTGAGATAAGATCTTCAATTCCAAATTTTTTAAAATCTTTCAGGACTCGACGTCTTAAACGACCTTCCTTAATATCGTTAAATAAATATACTGGACTTTTAACAGTTGATGCAAGTTTATATTCTTTCCGGGCTTTTGCCCTTTCATTTTGACGTCTTTCATTTATTTCAAAACCAGAATTATTTAATTCAATATCCCTAAATGGAATTCCTGCATCTGAAAGCGCGACCATCCGCTCATCCCTTGATAATAACGGTTTTTCAATATACTCTTTGCATGGTGATGCTAAAGTACCACCACTTCTACCGAAACTTGGACCTTCACCAACATATAAACCCAACTCAATCAGGCTGTATCTTACAGCAGAAGATGAGGTATAAGTAAGCAACATGCTATCATTTTTAAGAAGTGGACTAATTCCTTTTAAAAAATCGATTGAGTATAGTTCTGGTGATACTCCCGGTGAAAATGGGACGAGTAGGATAGCATCAAATTTTTTATTTTGTTTATCAGAACCAACAACTAATTGTTCAGATCCAGTTTCTATGGAATGATCTTGTATGGGTTTAAACATAGAATTTCTAACTATTTCCCTGGCATCCATAATATGTACATTTAACTGTATATTTGAAGGAATTTCTTGGGTAATCATCCTGTGTTTTAAGAACCCCATTGAAAACAATTGGTCTTCAATTGCTTTTTTAACAATTTCATGAGATTTAAGTGGGCTTGGGATAATAAGTCCTGCAGCAAGGGTTAATGGTGATATTTCAACCATTTCAATACAGATATTAGGATTTTTGGCCGTGTTAATTGTTTCATCATTTAAATATTCTAGACAGACAGCAGCTGTATATCCAAGACCACTGCATATATCCATTATATGTACATCATCCTTTCCAATTAGGTGGGATGGTTTAACATATTTTTCAAGGGATTCCTCGAGTCCACCATGAAAGGTGTGCATGGTCTCTGATGAATTTTCTAAACATTCAGATTCAAGTGTAAAAGAACCATCACCGGTTTCTACTAAAAATTCGCCCAATTCATCGAGTGCAATTTGTCTTGCGTCCATGGCTCCACTATTTTCATTCTTAAAGCATTCTTCAACAATATCCAGTACCCTTTCCTGTACCATGAGGGGCTTATAATCATTATTCTCGTTCATTGTTACACTCAACCCAAATTATCAAGATTTATTTAATGATTAATCTTTTTAGTAAGTATTAATTTATATTAGTTTTCTACCATTTTAAAACGTTTTATTTGTAAAAATTGTAATATTATTTTTTTTTATCCTATAAAGTATTTTAATAATTTCAATTTTTAAAATTATCAACNNTAAGTTAAAAAAAATGTTTTAAGATAAATAAAAAAAAAGATTAATTCTGTTCAAACAATTTTTTTTGGTAAAATTTATTTTTTATATTCAAACATAATATTTTCAATAACCTTTTGATATTCTTCTCTAACCTTTTGTCTTGTATCATTAGAATTGTATTCTTCCATTAACTTGAGTTTCATATAATAAGCTAAACAATAATTAATGGATAAAATACCTATAGAAATGCCTCTGAAACCATCTTTGTACCATTTAAATAGAATTATTTCTTTAAATGTCTGAAAAAATGCCATTAAAAGATTTTTTATAAAATAATTTCTTTCTTTTTTACCATTGAATATGCTTGTTGCTTCTATTGTTGAGTAATTGTTCATCCTGTCAAAGTATTGTTCAAAGTCCAAGTAGCTTAAGTGTGTAAAACTTTCTTCAGGGTTTTTTATTCTGTAGATCCTGGCTTTACTTTCCACTTTAAAAAAGTTGTGTATTTCATCTCCAAAATTTAGATATCCCTTTTTGAAAAATCTTGGTTGCATATCATGCAAAGTTCCCATTCCCAGTCCATTAATTTTTTTGCCTGCAAAGTAGTTGCTACGTGGAATATACACAACATCTGCAAGGTCTTTTCCAGCTATTTCTGATAATATATTTTTAAGTTTAAGTGGTACCAATTCATCGGCATCAACAACTAATATCCAATCATATGTTGCTTTTTCTAAGGCGAATTGCCTCGCTGGATCTGCATATCCCATTCGTTTAAAGTAAAATATTTTATCTGTATATCTACTAGCTATTTCAACAGTTTTATCATCGCTGTACATATCTACAACTACTATTTCATCAGCCCATTCAACAGCTTTCAGACAATTTTCAATGTTTTTTTCCTCATTAAAGGTATTGATTAACACGGATATATTCATTTAAAACTCCTAGTTAGCACTTAATCAAGAATATTGTTACATTTAACCATAACTTTATATATGATTTTTTATATGGATATATATCAATTTTTATTCCTTTTAAATAGATTTTTTAACAACATAAAATCTTCCGAATCCAGTGTTTTAGTTAAATAAATCATTAAAACATATACTAAAAAAGCAATTAATATAGTCAATAAAATATTAAAATTTTTTATATAGATTATTATTACAGCCATCACAACATTACATAATAATATTTTTGGAAGATCTTTTATAAATGCATTTGTCTCTGCATATCCTGTTCTTAAAAGGATATGAATAAAAATAGGAATCATTACTAGTTCAGTTATCACTGTAGCAGCTGAAGAACCAATATAACTCAATTTTGGTATTAATAAAATATTTAAAATTATATTTATTATAGCACCTGAGGCTATGATCTTAGCAACTACTAAAGGTCTATTAACTGAACCTAATAAATTCAATGAAAGGTTATTTACGAACATGAAAACTATCGACCAGATCAGTATTTGAAGTGCAATTATAGATGGTATATATCCAGTTCCATATATGATTAATATAATTTTATCTGCCATTAAGGTTGTAAACACTGCTAGGGGGAGGCTGATTATTAAAAGGAACTTAAATGAACGTTCATAAACAAGTTTAATGGATTTTTTTGATGTTTCATAAAACTTGGACATTATTGGGAATATCGAAACCATATATACAGAATATAATGATATAAAAATGAAGATTAATCTATAAGCTGCATTATACCATCCAACTACTTCATTTCCTACCATTATGGATAGGATAACTGAGTCTATCCAGAAATAAATCATGGTAAAAATTCCTGTAATACCAAATGGTAATGCCAATATAATTGTTGGTTTCCAGAAACTCAGGTCAATCATGTTTCTTGGTAATTTAAATTTCCAAGAGTATATAAATAAATTGTATATCAAAACCACTAAGCTCACTATAACATAGATGATAGCAAAGGCTATAATATTTAAATGATAGTAAACTGCTATTAAAACACCCAAAAGCATCAATACTGCATTTATTATTGTTCCAACAGATTGATATTCCATTTTTTCATAAGATTGAAATATTGAGTAAAAAATTCCTGAAAAAGATCCAAATATCATATAAAATCCAATTAAATATATTACAAAATTCTCTTGTGATGAATAACCAATAATTTTTGTTGTGAGAATAAGGAAAATAAAGGTTATTAAAGATAATATCAACTTTATAAGGGTGATATTTATAACATATTTACTTGCTAATGTTCTATTCCTTGCAACTTCTCGTACTGTTAATGTACCTAAACCTAAATCAGTAAAAATACCAAAAATTGCTGTTAATGCAAGTGCAAGAGATATAACCCCAAATCCTTCAGCTCCCAGATACCGGGCAATGAATAGCGTAGTGAAAAAACCAAATAAATAACTAATAAATGTGGCTATAAGTAATACTGTGGTGTTCTTTGCGATTCGATTTGCAATACTCATAAAAGTTACATCCTTAGTAATTGAAAATAATAAAATAAAATCATATTTTTATTATTCCCTTTTTATTATTAATTAATTTCATCAGGCTTAAATGTTATAAAAAAAATATTTTGCATTACAAAAATTTGTTATATTTATGGAGGAAGTAAATTTGGTCAAAATTATAGGCGTAGTAGGAAGTCCAAGAACAGATGGAAACACATTTTATCTAGTTAAAAATGCTTTAAAATCAGCTGAAGCTATAGGGGCTGATACTGAGATTATAAATCTAGGATCAAAAGAAATTGAACCTTGTATTGCATGTGATATTTGTAAGGCTACTGGAGAATGTGGAATATATGATGATATGCGTGAAATTGAAGAAAAGTTAATGGAATCTGATGGTATAATCATAGGAAGTCCTGTTTACTTTGGAAATGTTACATCTCAATTGAAGATGTTTATTGATAGAACAAGGCCTCTCAGGGGAAACTTCAAACTCAAAGATAAAGTTTGTGGTGCAATAGCAGTAGGTGGTTCAAGAAACGGTGGACAGGAGAGTACAATTTCAGCGATTCATGATTTTCTGTTAATCCATGACACGATCGTTGTAGGGGATGGGGCACCTCTAGCCCATTATGGTGGGACTGGAGTTGGAGGTCCTAAAGGAGATACAATCAAGGATGAAATTGGAATTGAAACCTCAAAAAATATTGGAAAACGTGTTGCAGAACTTGCTTCACGTTTAAAATGATTTTATTGAATAATATTTGTAATTTCTGATCAATTTAAATATATTACTGAATCATAAATTTTAATATATAAAAACACATCATTATAAATGAGTTAGTCTCAATGAGAGGATTCAATGAAAATATTTGTAGTTTTACCGGCTTACAATGAGGAAAAAACCATAGAAAAGGTCCTGAAAGATCTTATCGATATTGGATTTGAAATTGTTGTAGTAGATGATGGTTCTGTAGATGGAACATTCAGTATAGTTAATAGAATTATCATGGAGAAAAAAACAGGATTATTATGCAGACATATTATAAATAGGGGTTTGGGTGCAGCACTAAAAACCGGAATAGAAGTAGCTTTAATGGAAGATCCTGATATTATCGTGACCTTTGATGCAGATGGTCAACATGATCCTAAAGACATATTAAAAGTTTCAAAGCCTATAATTAATGATGAAGCAGATGTTGTAATAGGTATGAGGAATTTTAAAGAGATGCCTTCTTCTAAAAAAATTGGGAATCGGATAATGAACTTCATTACATTATTTTTTTATGGGATAAATGTCAATGATTCACAATCTGGGCTTCGAGCATTCAACAGAAAAGCAGCAGAGACAATAATTATAAATGCAAGGGATTATGGTGTTTCTTCAGAAATAATTGGTGAGATTAAAAGGCACAATCTAAGATTAATTGAAGTTCCAATCAAAACCATTTATACGAATTACTCCATTAAAAAGGGCACTAATACAAATGAAGGTCTGAAAATTCTTGCAAAACTTATAATGAATATTTTAAAGTAATATTAACAAATATAAAATTTTTCAAAAAAATATAGATTAATAGTATACCTAAAGGACGGAAAAAATGATAGAACTATACCAAATTATCGCTATTATCGTGAGTATAATTGTCTTAATTCTAAGTATTTTAAGATTTAGAGACGGAAAAATGTCCCTAGGAATGCTTATGGTTTGGATCGTAATATGGTTGATTATTATCATAATTTCAATCTATCCTAATGACACTAATTACCTTGCAAGTTATACAGGAATAGGGAGAGGACTCGATTTTGTCTTAATAATTGGATTAATACTGAGTTTTTACTTGATCTTTAAAATGTACAATAAGATGGAAGTTATCGAAGAAGAATTAACAAATCTTATAAGAGAATTGGCTATCCAAAATAAGAACACAGATAATAAAGATAAGATGGAAGATAAAGTGGATTTAGATAACAAAACAGAATGAGTAATATACATCTTTGGAATCAGATTCACATCTGTATGATTTTTTTAGATGAAATCAATAAAACTTCATAATTAGGTATATATAATGAAAATAGGATATTTTATAGGGCACTTTCCCTACATTAAACTGCTAAATAATATTAATTATATCAAAAAATATGCTCATGGTGGAACAGAGATGGCAGCCTATCATTTAGCTGTTAATATGGCTAAGAAAGGCAATCAAATCGATGTTTTTACCTCATCAATTGATTCAAAGAATTCGGATGAAATTTATCCTAATATGACAATACATCGCCATGCTACTAGTTTTAAGGTAGCTAGTGCTAATGCATCGCTTAAATTAATATATAAACCTTTAAATTATGATTTGGATATTATACATGCTCACTCACCGATTCCATATTCTGATCTACCCGCCCTATTATATGCTAAGCGAAAAAAAGTACCATTCATATTGACATATCAGTTTGATGGACAAGAAACAGGTGGTAGTTTCACACGGAACAAAGGAGTTTCTTTGTATAATAAATTTTTCATTAATAAAGTACTGGATGCAGCAAATGTTATAATTGCTACTACGAAATCATTTGCCAATGAATCTCCATTTTTAAAGAAATATAAGAAAAAAATAGTTGTCATACCAAATGGAATAAACATAGAAGAAATTACAACTAGCTATACTAAGGATGAATCAAGAAATATATTAGGATTACCACTTGATTCCCATATTATACTTTTCTTAGGAAGTTTGGTACCTTATAAGGGTCCGGATATTTTGTTGAAAGCTTTCGAAATAATTAAAAAAGATTTTCCAAGCACTAAATTAATTTTTGCAGGCAGAGGTTCAATGATTGATGAGCTACGTGATCTCTCTAAAAAAATGGGTCTAGACAATGATGTAACCTTCCAAGGATTTGTTAAAGAAGAATTAAAGCCATTGTATTATAAATCATCTGACATATTCTGTTTACCATCTACCACCATGGCCGAATCATTTGGTATCGTAAATTTAGAAGCCATGGCATCGGGTGTTCCAATTGTTGCTTCAAATCTTGGAGGTATACCTGACATTGTTAAACATGGTGAAAATGGATTGCTTATAAAACCTTGTGACATCCATAGTTTAGCTGATGCATTAAAATGCCTTTTAAATGATGATATCTTAAGGAAAAAAATGGGAAATAATGGAATAATGTTTGCAGACAATTACACATGGGAAAAAATAGCCAAAGAAACTGAAGAACTCTATACGAATACACTGAAAAACTGGTAGGATTTCCCGATAGAACATCTTGGAATATACGTTTAATCTAAAATAATTTTTTTTAATCTAATCTGGTGAAATTTATGAAAATTGATTATATTAACGGCCCTAAAACTGTCAAAATATTTGGAATGTCCAAATACCAGATGGAGATAAATAAAAGGCTTGATGTTGAATTGAACTTAATTGAATATGATTCTATTATGCAAAATCTTGAAAAAAGATTTACTCCCTCTTCCCAATCATCTAAATCGTATTTGGATAATAACCCTACCAAATCTACTCATGACTCGAAAATAAAAAATTTCATTGTTGAAATGGGTAGAAATACGTTAAAAAATATTGATAGGAATAGATACAAACTCCTGGTTAAAAATAGTATTAAAAAAAATAATATTAAACATATCACATCCCAAGAATTTGCATATCTTTTGAATTCCATTATTATGAAAAGAAATGTGGTAACATGTTACGACCTAATTCCTTGGTCATTTGAAAAGAATCGTTCCAAATTATGGAAAGATAATATGGCCGGATTAAAAAAAGCAGAACAGATAATAACAATATCAGAATTCTCAAAATTAGAAATTATTAAGTACTTGAAATATCCTGAAGACAGAATTAAGGTAATTTACCCCGGTGTGGATAATTTTCGTTACCACAATCAAGAGCATACAAATATTATCAAGAAATTAAATCTTCCAGAAGGTCTGAAATTCATACTTTATGTAGGTTCTGAAACACCAAGACAAAATCTTCCCTTATTGTTAAATGCCTTTGCAAAACTTAAAAAGAAGATGAAAGGTGTTAAATTACTCAAAATTGGTGATCCACAAGGTTATGGTGCAAGAGGAAAACTTTTGAAATTGATCAATAATTTGGGACTACAAAATGATGTGATATTTTTGGGTTATGTCTCAGAGAGTGAATTACCCGAGTGGTACAAATCCGTAGATATCCTTATTTATCCTTGTCTATATGCTGGTTTTGGTCTTCCTCCTTTAGAATCCATGGCATGTGGTACTCCGGTTATAACTTCTAACACAAGTTCCCTGCCAGAAGTGGTATCAGATGCAGGAATTATGGTAGATCCTCATGATTTTGATTCTTTGGCTCTTAAAAAGTACGAAGTGCTTACAAACAACAGTTTAAGAAATGAACTAGTGAAAAAGGGAATTAAACAGGCAAAGCTCTTCACATGGGAAAAGGCTGCAGAAGAAACTAACAAAGTCTATGAACTTTTTAATGAATATTAAATCATATTAATAAAAATTAAGGAACCACAATTATGAAAGATAATGATTTAGATGTAAGGTGGGATGAATATAATCATAGTTATGCAAAAGATCATGAAAAGAGAAATCCAGATGTTCATGGTGAATTTATAGAAGTTTTGAAGTTATACACTCCTAATATAAATGAAAAGATACTTGAAATAGGTTGTAACACAGGTGAATTTTGCGGATTGTTAAATATGAAATACAATCTAGAACCAGAAGGTGTAGATATAAATATTGAAGCAATAAAAATTGCTAAAGAAAAGTATCCCCACTTAAATTTTCATGTAAAAGATCTTTTTGATTTAGAGGGTAAATATGATGTTATATACATGCAACATGTGATTGAGCATATTAAAAATCCACAAGAAGCATTTTTAAAATTAAAAAATCTTTTAAATCCTCAAGGCAAACTTATTATCACATGTCCCAATCACTGGGCTTATCCAAGCAAGCTATTTTGTTGGATACGAAAAATCAAATTTTGTTACGATCCAACCCATATTTTTGAATTTAGTCCAAGAGAATTATCCAAAATAATTAATGATGCAAGCTTCAATGTAAAGAAGATTAAAACTAAACCTATGGGAATTCCATTTATTTACAGAATATCTATATCCCTTCAGTACATAATACCATGTTACATGTTTGGAGACTTCATTTTTGTCCTAGCAGAAAAAACAAACGATATCAAAAATATCAAGGATTCGGAATAGATTATTAATATTTAGGATTTTGATGTGTGATTAAAAATGTCCATAACAATAACATTGGGAATAATTGCCAGAAATGAGGAAAAAAATATTTATAATACTCTAAAAAATATTTTAAACCAAAATTTTGACAAGAAAGCATTTGAGATAATTGTTGTTGATGGAAACTCTGTTGATGATACCCGGACTATTGCAATGAATATTTTGGAAGCCTCCCCGGTAAAATATAAAGTTTTAAACGAGGCAGATTATGGTTTTTATGGGCATTGTTTTGCCAGAAATCTGGTTATTGACAATTCAGATCTTGATTCAAAGTATATAGCTTATACAGACGCTGACTGTACAGTTGATAAAGATTGGTTAAATATTCTATATGATGCTATAATGATAACAGATAAAAGTGTTGCGGGTGTAGGTGGGCCGCGTTTAATAGCAATAACAAAAGATAAAAAAGAATTAGTAATAAATGCATTTTTAACCACATTTCTCGCTTCTGGAGGTAACCCTGCATTTTCAAAGAGAAATGTCAAATATGTTAAAAGCATTGCTAACTATAATGCCATGTACAAAAAGACAGTCATATCCAAGTTCAGATATGATGATAAACTTATCATGTCTGATGATAATGAAATAAATTTTAGATTGAGAAATGCCGGATACACTTTTATAAACGTTCCTAATGCAAGGGTATGGCACCATGAAACCAATTCAGTAATCCAGTTTGCATCTAATATGTTCAACTACGGTGTTAACATTACAAATACAGTTAAAAAGCACAGGAGCTTTGTAACAGTAAACGTTCCACTTACAGTTTTATTTATCATATATTTGATCTTCCTATCACCCCTTTACCTATTATTGGGTAATATAATACTTATCCCACTATTATTGTACATCATATTTGCTATGGCTGTTTTTGTTGAAGTATTTTTAAGAACAAGGACAGTATATTCATTATTAGTTTTCATACTTTTACCTATCCAACATATCTCCTATGGGTTGGGAGTTCTTTCAAATCTGATTTCAAAGAGAAAAACCTAATTATATGAATTTTTATTAATTTTTTTAACTCTCTAATAGTCTGATAATAAAATTTAATCAATGAAAATATTTTATATAATACAATATAAAGAATAATTAACTCTATTCAATGTTTTAAATTACTAAATTTTATAGATTGGAGATATAAGATATGATAATATACTTTAGGGGCTGTGTTGTACGGGAAAAGCTTAAATATATCTCTGATGCTACAGAAACAATATTAAAACGGGCCGGTATAGATTTTACCATACTCACTAACGAAACATGCTGTGGGTCTATTCTCATGAGAACAGGATTTAAAGACGATGCAAAAGAAGTCATGAAGGATACCCTTAAAAAATTGGAAGAATTTATAACAAAGGATGATAAAATTCTTGTTTCTTGTGCTGGTTGTTATAATACATTAAAAAATGATTATAATGAATTATTTGGAGTTAATCTTGATGTTATACACACATCGGAACTTATATCTCAGTTAATATCTGATGGAAAACTTTTGGTTAAAAAAATTCCAAATAAAGTTACTTACCATGATCCATGTCACCTTGGGAGACATTCTAGCCTTTATGAAGAACCAAGAGAAGCTATTATGGAAATATGTACCCTGGTTGAAATGGATCGTAACAGGGAAAATTCACGTTGCTGTGGAGCGGGTTCGGGTGTAAGATCAGCATATCCTGATACAGCGTTATTAGTAGCACAAAGAAGAATTGAGGATGCAGAAGATACAAAGGCAGAATTAATAGTTACAGCATGTTCATTTTGTATTTTGAATCTACAAAATGCATTAAAACATAGAATGAATGAATTAAGTGATGATACTGTTGATGTTAATAAAAGTTCTATTAATAAGGTACTTGACATATCTGAATTAATTTTAATGGGGCTTGAAGATGAAAAAATCGGAAATTAATACAATGAACCGGTCATTTCGTACACTTCGGGAGCGAAGAGATAAAATAATAGAAGATGAACGGACTATTCAACTCCAAGAACGTGTTAAAAATATAAGGGCATATTCTATAAAAAATATGGATCTGCTCATTGAAAAAGTCGTTAAAAATTTTGAAAAAAATGGTGTAGAGGTTATATTAGCTGAGAAATCGGAAGATGCACTCGATGCATTATATTCTATTGTGAAGGATGAATCAATCATTGCAAAGTCCAAATCAAACACAGCAGGAGAAATAGGTCTTTCAGAATTTCTCGAAGATAAAGGTGTACAAGTGGTTGAAACTGATCTTGGGGATAGAATAGTACAGTTAGATCCAGATAGTAATCCCTCACATCCCATTGGACCGGCTTCTCATTTAAGAATGGATGATATTGTTAAAATTATCTCAAATGAATTTAATATTGATATAAAACCAGAACCTCGTGCTATACTTGATATTATTAAGCAAGATGTGTTATTAAAACTTGCAAAATGTAATATAGGAATAACCGGTGCAAATTCGGTTGCAGCAGATGATGGTTCAGTTATTACTGTCCATAATGAAGGCAATATAAATCTGGTTTCAATGTTGGATATCCATATAATTATAGTGGGTATAGACAAGCTTGTGGAAACCATAGAAGATGCAGTTTCGGTTGTAAAACTTGAAACCATTTTTGCATCTGGCAAAACTGTTCCAGCTTATATGAATGTAATATCATCCCATTCAAAAACAGCGGATATTGAAAAAATTCTTTTAGATGGTATGTACGGTCCTAGGAGGGTAGTTGTTATATTGCTAGACAATGGAAGGAAACAAGCTATTAAAAAGGGTGGTGAATGTTTATTATGTATTGGTTGTGGTAGTTGTATAGTTACATGCCCTATTTATAATGAGATTGGAAATGAATTTGGATATAAAAGATATCTTGGCGGAAGGGGAGTAGTTTTAAGCAGTTTTATTGATGGTAATCAGTCATGTTTTGATTCTGGACTATTTACTTGCACTCTCTGTGGATTGTGTACAAATAAATGCCCTGTAGGTATTAAAACTAATAATTTAATAAAAAATTTAAGAAATGATTCAGTTGATCTTAATATTATTATAGATGAACATAAATCCATTAAAGACCGTATAAAAAAGAAGGGATCACCATTCAAACAGTAATAATATTTGTATACTATACTTAAAATTCTTAAATCATTAAATTCAGTTGGTCAAGACTGTTTATTATCTATTTTTAATTTTTTTTATAATGGAATAATCCATGTTAAAATTTTATCATCGATTAAATTTTATATTAAACTATAAATTCTTAAGAATTATTAAATAATAATACATTTCGAATTTTTTATAAAAGGTACTAAATGTTGAGGTGTTAAATAATGGATAAGAAAATTGGAAGTGCTTTGGTTCTGATAATACTTGGTTTAATAATTATTGCTTTCCCAGTTTTGGGAGTAATACCATTTGGTGTGTTAACAGGTCTTGCAGTACTATTTTTAGGTGTAGGGCTTATAGCTGCCGGGTTAACAACATTGGATGATAATAGAGGAATGGGTGTTGTAGAGTTAACTTTAGGTGTTTTAGCCATTATTTTGGGAATAGGATTTATTTTTAATCCAAGTTTATTCAGTTTCGTTGCAGCAGTATTTGTATTTATAGCAGGATTATTCCTTATAATATCAGGAATAGTAGCTTTATCTACAAGAGTTGGAGGAAATATTTGGACTGGACTAATTGCCATTATCTTAGGTATTATATATTTACTTGTAGCAGTGTTTATAGCCAATCCTTTTTATTTAGGATTATTAATTGGTTTATGGCTCTTAATTACTGGNNCAGAAGTAGATATAACCTAATTTTTTATTTTCTATTTTTTATTTTAAACCTGTTTTCCAAAATTATTTAAAACCCCTAAAATATAATGTATTAACATTTAATAAGTAGTTTTAAAGTGTATGAGTGAGGATTATCTCAAATGTAATGATTCATTTGAAAAACTAGCCGAATATCTTGAAAATGAGGTGAACTGGGGTTTATAAAAAGNNTTAATTTATGATAATATTCTACAAAAGATATTATTTGGATAGATTACATTTTTCTAACCTAAAATTTTCCTAAATTTAACTTATATAATGGTCAATTTTCTTTAAAAATAATTACTAGAAAACTTTAACAACTTTGTAAGTATAGTATAATTAATAACTGTTTAATGAAGAAAATAGTTTTTTTTATAGATTATCAGAATATTCTTAGCAATAAAAATATTCCAACTTCTATAAGTAATTGGAATTCTCTGAGTTTATAGAATATTACCATCTAAATAAAACTAAATTGTTAAAATAAATATTATACCGGGGGAAAATTGTGAGAGATACATTAAAAACTGCTTGTTGTTATAATTGCAAATATTTAGATGAAAATGATGAAATTAAAGAGATTAGTATTCACAAATATAAATGCAATTTACTTAAGAGTTATAAATATAAATATTCACGTTGCGAAGATCATATCGAAAATGTTCCAGGAACTGTAATACAACCGATTCACTAAATATACCGATTTCTTGATACTGAAATTCTAAATATTTTCCTTTTTAAATAAAGATAACAAATTTAAGCAAATATTCTAATTGTTTATTCGATTTATTTCTCTATTTTATACAAATAATCCACTATTATAATGGAAATAATTTAAGAATTTAATATATGTTTTTAAAGATTTTTTTTATGGGATGATTATTTATCTGATATTAAGATCCAGATTATCTGTTTTTTTTCATTTTAAAAAAAATTTTAATGTTTTAAAATATTTTGACTGAATGTCTCAAATCCAACTTGATCAATAAAAACACCCATACGTTTTTCAATCCCCATTTCTGTATAATACTCCAAAATTTTTTCTATATAATTCATTGCTTGATTATCAGAAAGATTTTCGGCTAAAACTTTACCTTTTTTAGTTTGAAGCCCACAAGTACCGCCTACTAAGAGTTTCCATCCTTTCGGTGTTCCGATAAGTCCTATATCCCTAACATGTGATTCTGCACACGAACTTGTACAACCTGATAATGATATTTTGACTTTTTTAGGAGTTTCCCTCCTATGGAATCGTTCATCAATTTTTAAACCCATTTCCATGGTGTTAAGATATCCTTTTTTGCATGAGGCACTTCCTGTGCAAAATTTAACACCCCTCACACATTTACCAATAAAACCACCAGGTTCCATTTGTAAATCTTTAAATATATCTTCAATATCCTCTTCATTAATCCCATAAAAGCCAATTCTATGTTCAGAATTCATTTTAATAATCTTAACTTCATATTTTTCTGCTACATCTGCTATTTTACGTAATGTGGCCGGATCTAAAATGCCACCAGCAATATATGGAATTATTGCATATGTATCCATATCACGTTGTACTGCAGCTCCTTTCTCAGGTAAATTTTCTTTCTTTTTATCCATAACTCTCACCGAATAATTATTAGAGAACCATAACAATTAAATTTATTTAAAAAAAAATTTATTACATCTGAACCTATATCAGCAAAATCACAATATTCGAGTAGGATATTTAAATTGATAATCTACCCATAATATCAATCCTAATTTGGAAATTTATATTATATAGAACAACAAATCTAGTATTATGATAGATGATGATCTAGAGGAAGATATTGATGAAAGCATACAACATTATGCACATAAAAAAAGAGAAAATACTAATTCGAGAGGATTATTTTTAGCAATAATCATTATTTTAATTGTTGTCGTTGCTTTGATATTAATTTTTAAATAAACAAATTTTTTATTCTGAATTTTTTTATATAATTTCAAATGATTTTATTGGATAATTAGCGACGGAATGAATGCTTAAAGCCAATAAAAACATCCTTTGCAGATTGTATTAATGGATGTTTAACCTTTACTGGTGTTTCCATCTTATCCAATCTCTCTATTCTGAAGTATAGCGGTGGATGTGGATCCCATGCAAGCCATTGTAGAATATGGGATGATGATTTTCTTTCCATTAGAAGACGGCTAAAACCAATTTTTCTAAGGGACTCTGCAAGTACTTTAGGTTGACCAATAGTTATTGCAGAAACAAGATCAGCCCTCGTCTCAAAGAACTTGGACACAAAGAAAATAAGCGCCATAACAACGATAATGTAAAGTATTGGATTCAATATAACTATCGGGAAAAATATTGTAAATNNGTAAATCTGAGTATAAATTCACCGGATATAATCGAAAAGAGCACAATAGGATCCCTTCCCTTAAGATGTCCCATTTCATGACCTAGAACACTTAATATCTCATCATCTTCAAGACTAACTAAAAGACCTGTTGTTATGAGTACCAAACCCCTACTAGGACTTGGTCCAGTTGCAGCTGCATTGGGAACCATGGTGTTTGAAATAACAATTTTAGGAATGGGTAGTTCAAATTTTTCTGCTGCGGTTTTAACAATATTGTACACATCTACCTTCTTGACTAATCTGGTCTCTGGACTGCATTTAAAACCATAATTTTCAAATATACTCTCTCCAAGTTCACAAGTAGGTTCCTGACCCACAGCTAATGTTCTATCGTATATATCCTTTTTCATTTGAGTTACAATTTCCTTTCCAAACTTCTCCTTGAATTCTTGGAATTCCTTTACAGGAAGCTGATACTCCAATATATGCACATAAGGATTTGATTCAGTTATCCTCCAATTATTACCCCTTAAATAAATTCGATCTGAAAATACTACAATAACAAGTTGTAGAACAATAATTGCTACAATGGCAAATCTAAGACCTAATAACAATAGAAGTAAAATATTTACCCCAAAAAATAATATGTAGATAAAAAGCAAATTACTCCCAAAAAGCCTATCAGAAAGTTTTTTCCGTGAGGTAGGAGGTTGTTCAGGTATTATATCTTCACCTTCAACCCATGCAAAGTAAAGTGTAGATTGTCTCACATTTTCATGGTAAAACTGAACACCCATTATNNTATCATCTACGAACTTTTTAGGTGTAACCTCATCCCATTTCATTTTCACAACTATGGGTGAACCAGATTCCATTTCAATTTCTACTCTCCAACCTTCCTCTAATTTAAAACCAGTAAAATAAAGGTTTAAACCATTTTCTTTATATTCCCTTTTAATAAAACCAAAATTATCATGTTTTGGCAGTAAATAATATTTATAAATATAATCTAAAATCTCATCTCTATGGGCTGGTGCAACCGCAGTATCTATTGTAAAAGTTGTTACTTCAGACATTTTCCACCATTTAAATAGTATATTAACTTATTGTAATCAATTGATTAAATAGTTTTAGATTCACTTAATCATTTTAATATTCATTTATAACCTTAACAAGTTTATCATATAATCCTTTAAGCTCGTTATCTAATAATACAATCATTTATTTAACAATAAGAATGAATTAAAAATACATTTAATGTAAATGTAAAATAAAACATTAAATTTGGATAGTAACATTTTAGAAATATCATTTTATTTTTAGATTTGTATACTAAACTTATTATGGGAATATCTTTATATGGCAACTATCTATATTCTTAATAATCATATAATTTTATGGACTCATTAGTTTTAAGTAGAAATGTGGGTTTTTTATAGAAAAATAGGAGGTATAAAATTTGCTTCTCTTAATTAGTCCAATTAACAGTGAAGAGGCACTTGAAGCTATCGAAGGCGGTGCCGATATAATAGATGTCAAAAATCCTAAGGAAGGATCCTTGGGAGCGAATTTCCCATGGGTTATCCAAAACATCAGGAAAATCACCCCGAGTGGAATGCATGTTAGTGCAACACTAGGAGATGTACCATATAAACCCGGTACAGTGTCTCTTGCAGCAGCAGGAGCAGTTGTGTCTGGTGCAGATTACATAAAAGTAGGACTTTATGGTACTAAAAGTTATGATGAAGCCTTAGAAGTCATGGAAAATGTTGTCAAATCTGTTAAAGAATTTGATGATAACGCCCTTGTGGTTGCATCAGGATATGCAGATGCACATAGAGTAGGTGCAATAGATCCAATCAAAATACCACGAGTAGCTGCAGAAAGTGGTGCTGATCTTGCAATGGTTGATACAGCTGTTAAAGATGGTAAAACACTGTTTGATTTTATGGATAAGGATAAACTCATAGAATTCAATAAGAACATACACGAATATGGGCTTAAATCAGCTCTTGCAGGCTCAATTAAAAAGGAACAACTCAGATTGTTGTATGATATTGGTTGTGATGTTGTAGGGATAAGGGGAGCAGCATGCACAGGTGGAGATAGAAACAAAGGGACCATAAACCGCACTGCTGTAATGGAATTGAAGGATATGATAGAAAACTTTTAAAGTGTTAAAACTCTATATTAAAAGAAATTTAAGAAAATTTCTTGATACTCTAAAATTTGAGTATGGAATGAAATGGGTTTTGATAGTAACAATCAAGATTCAACAAAAAAATAATTATTTGAACAACCTTTTAAGGGTTGGAGGTAACGATATGTTCTCTGAAAAGTTAAATAATGCACCCATGGGGTATACTTTTGACGATTTTTTGATGCTACCATCAGTATCGTCAGTTGAACCGAAGGACGTTGAAACTACGACCCAAATTTCAAGAAATTATAGAATAAATATTCCAATCATAAGCTCTGCAATGGATACGGTTACAGAAGCTGAAATGGCAATAGCTCTAGCACAAGAAGGTGGATTAGGAGTAATACACCGAAACATGACTATTAACGAGCAAATTAATGAGATTAAAAAGGTCAAAAGATCAGGAGACCTTACAATCCGTGATGTTATAACAATAGATCCAGAAGCCTCAATAAAAGAAGCTCAAGAGATCATGGATGAGGAAGAGATAAGCGGACTTCCAGTTGTACAGGAAGGAATTGTTGTTGGGATCATAAGTAGAAGAGATGTAAAACCCATTCTTAATTCAACTCCTCAAGGCAAAGTAATGGATATAATGACCGAAGAAGTGGTCACAGTTTCTGAATCAACAACTCCCGAAGAAGCTTTGGACATTGCATATGAAAACAAGGTTGAAAGATTGCCCGTTGTTGATGATGGGTTTATAGTTGGTATATTAACCATGAGGGATATTCTCGCACGTAAAAATTTCCCAAGTGCTTCAAGAGATAAAAAGGGTAGGTTTTTAGTTGCAGCAGCTACTGGTCCATTCGATCTTGAACGTGCCATGGCACTTGACGATGCTGGTGCAGATATTATAGCTGTGGATTGTGCACATGCACATAAACCAAGTATAGTTAAATTTACTAAGACAATGAATGAAAATATTGAGGCTGATCTCCTTGTTGGTAATATAGCAACTGGTCAGGCAGCTGAAGATTTATTGTCTGCAGAAGTAGATGGTCTCAAAGTAGGTATTGGACCAGGATCAATATGCACAACTAGAATAATAGCAGGAGTTGGAGTTCCTCAATTAACAGCCATATCAAGTGTTGCAGATGTTGCAAAAGATTATGGTGTACCTGTAATCGGTGATGGTGGTTTAAGATACTCTGGTGATGTTGCTAAGGCACTTGCAGTAGGAGCCGATGCTGTTATGCTTGGAAGTCTTCTGGCCGGAACACATGAATCACCTGGTGATGTTGTTATTATGAATGGAAGGAAATTCAAACAATACCGTGGAATGGGTTCATTGGGTGCTATGACTGGTGGTGTTGGAGCAGGAACTGATCGTTATTTCCAAGAAGTTAAGGGACCAATGAAACACGCAAAACTTGTACCAGAAGGGGTAGAAGGAGTAGTTCCTTATAAAGGACATGCAAATGAAATTCTTTTCCAATTAATAGGTGGAATTAAAGCATCAATGGGTTATTGTGGTGCTACTGGTATTAAAGACCTGCAGAAAAAGGCAAAATTCGTTAGGATAACATCCAGTGGAATGACAGAAAGCCATCCACACGATCTTATGATAACCAATGAGAGTCCAAATTACCCAACATCAAGGTTGATGTAATTCCTATTTTTTTTATAAAAATCTTTTCATTAAACAAACCATAATAATAGACCAATATATTAAATGGTGTACAATGAAGTCATTTATATTACTATGTGGTGGTAAAAGTAGAAGAATGGGTCAAGATAAGGGTTCAATGAACTTGAATGGAAAACCCATGATCATACATGTAATAAAAAACCTAATTTCTGTTGCTGATGAAGTAGTAGTTGTATTAAGAGACAAAAATCAGGTTGAGGATTATAGCAAAATTTTTGAACAATTACAATCAAACAGATCTAAACTCCATATATTCACAGATACTTTTGAGGATAAAGGACCTCTTGCAGGTATTTTAACAGGACTCGAGAATATAAAATCGGATAAAGCAATGGTAGTTCCATGTGATTCTCCATTTGTTTCTGAATACTTTGTAAATAAAATTTTTCAATATTCAAGTGAACCCGAATTTGATGCATTTGTTCCAAGATGGCCCGATGGCAAGTTAGAACCTTTACATTCTATTTATAAAAAAGATCTAAAATCTAATATTTTAAAACTTTTAAAGAGAGATATAAGAGATGTTAAGAGTTTGATAATGGAATTAAATGTAAAATATATTGATGTTGATTCTTTGGATGATACTGGTAGAAATTTTTTTAATATAAATCGTATGGATGATATTTTAGATTAGAGAATGTGAAGGTGAAAACATGAAAAGAATAACTCAAAAATCATGGTTTGGTAAAAAAAGGGTTGGATATGGACCAGCGCCAGCTACATGGCAAGGATGGATTATAACATTACTCTTAATATTAACTATAATACTAGATTTTCTACATTTCCGAATAAGCATTACTAGTATAATAATTTTTATCATAGCACTTATCGTTTTTTTTGTAATCACCATTTTAACAGGGGGAAAACCAGGAATGAACCGAAAAAAAATAGGGAATCCACTAATTACAGCAATATATCTAATCATTTGGATAGCCCTAATAGTTCTTTTAGACACAGTGACATATCTAAACCATGATTTCATAGCGAGACTAATCGTGAATGTATCAATTGCTATTGTGTTTGTGATTGTTTATTTAATATTTATAAGAAAATTATAGAAAAATGAGGATTTAAAAAAAACTTAATATGGTTTCAGGATTACTGTACTGGTGGACAATTTAAAATATTCATGAAAATAAAAGAAAAGTGTAAGAATATTATCTTTAAAGTAGTTACTTCAGATTAGAATACTGTTAAATATCTTCAAATCAGTATTAAAATTAATTTGATGATTTAATCTAAGATTATCATAGATTTTACAAGTGTTAAAAAAAAGAAAAATTATGAGCTTCTTTAAACTCGTTTATTTGATAAGTTATTTTTCTTTTGATTCCACTGCTTGTGGGTTTAAATCAGCTTTTGAGTCTGTTTTAATTGGTTCATCGTTGTGTATATATTTTTCTCCTCGTAGTGCTGATAGTATAGCGGCTATTGCGGATATTATTGCTGCAATGTAGAATGATATCTTTAATGAGGGTATAAACGCATTTTCAAAGGTAGATGCGAACCACGTGGTGCTGTTTAGGGTGTTTAATGTTGAATGAGGTATTAGTGCTACAATTGGTGCTGGTAAAGTAGATAATATACCAGATACTGGATTGTAACCTAGTAAAGCTGAAAATAAAGCCCCAGTTGGTGGGATATTACTCATTATGGGTGCTAATTGTACAGCACCTATACTGGATAGAGATGAGGTCATAGCTTCAGGGAATCTTTGAGTTAATCCTATTACAATAATGGTGAAGAATATAGCTATACTAGCGGGCGTAGCGGTGTTGAACATGGTGAACATCATACCGGAAGCAACACCTCTATCTTCTGCTGATACTGAATTCATTATGGCGGCATTGTTAGGAGAGCCGAACATTCCATTTCCAATTCCCATCAACAGTAAGATCAAACCAAGTTCTATGTAACTGAAGTTAGAGGGTAGTGCTATTAATAATAGGAACGATAATGTAACAAGAGTCATTCCGGTGGTGGCTATCCATCTAGGCCCATATTTATCGGATAATATACCTGAAATCGGAGCCATAACGATCATTCCAATTATTAAAGGTATCGTATAAACACCTGCCCAAAATGGAGTGGATGCGTAACTATAACCATGTAATGGTAGCCAGATGCCCTGTAATAGTATTATGATCAGGATCATCGCACCACCTCGAGCTAATGCACTTAGTAAAGTTGCTAGTATCCCAAAAGTAAAACTTTTAATTTTAAACAAATTTAAGTCGAACATAGGTGATTCCACTCGAGTTTCAACAATTGGGAATAAGATCAGTGAAATTAATCCTATACTCATGGAAGCTATTACCCATGGATTGTTCCATCCCATGGGATTGTTACCATATGGTATTAATCCATAAGTTACACCTATTAGTAGGAGTGTAATGCCTGAAACGAATGTTAGATTTCCCCATATATCTAGTTTAGTTTTTACAGCTTTAATAGATAGTTCTTTTAGTTTATAAAAGGATAATATGGTTCCGATGAGTCCAAATGGTACACTGACAAGGAATATATATCTCCAATTAAATATTGCTAATATACCTCCAAGTACTAATCCTAGGATATTTCCAGACATTCCTGCAACCGTATTTATACCTAAAGCTTTTCCTCTTTCATCGGATGGGAATGCATCTGCAAGTATCGCGGCACTATTCGCCATGAAAAGTGCACCACCTACAGCTTGGACTATCCTGAAAATTATAATTTCTAATGCACCAGCATCACCAGTAGAGGGTGTAAAATAAAGTAGAATAGATCCTACTGTAAATATTAGAAACCCTAACTGAAACATTTTTACTCGTCCATACATATCCGATAGACGACCAAAACTTAACAGTAAAATAGCAACAACCAACATATAACCCATTA
>PMGM01000051.1 GCA_003158115.1 Methanobacterium sp. | reverse complement strand
TTCTAAGACCAATATCCTCTGTAGGTACCACAACTAGTCTGTGAAGCCCTTTATAACAGAAAATTCCGCGGTCCACACACCAATACCACGAATATTTAAGAGTTCATTAATATTTCCTGTGTATCCATAGATTTTAACGCCTCTAGATCCACTTCATCATTTATAATATCTTTAGACAGACCAATAACATACTCAGCTTTTCTAAAACTCAAACCAACGCTACGAAGATCATCATTTTTTAATTTAGAAAGGGTTTCAGGTGTTGGAAATGCATAATAAGTTATATTATTCAGTTCCAAAGCATCTCCAAAGGTTTTTATCATGTGTGTTTCAATACTTTTTGCTGCTTTTAACGAAATATTTGCTGTTCAATAATAGAGAAGCAATGGCTTCAAAGAAGGTGGGAGTCCTAGTACTGTTTAAACCTCTAAGTTGGGTTGTCAATGTAGAAATTAATTTATTTACCTTCATGTTGTCGTAAATATCTGTACTATGTGGATCTGTTATGTCAGGTAAGGAATAAACCTAAAACCATTTATTCTACACTTTTTTTTGAAGGGTCACTAAATAATTCAGAATATACAATTAAACATAACGACCATATAATGCTCCGGGACTCACATCACAATGAATAACCGCCATTATTAGTTGAATTAAATATAAAATCCAGAATATAACTCCATTGAGTTTGGGTATTTGAGAACTTACAATAAAAAAATAAAATTAATTATTTTCTCCTGNNCCTTATCAATGAAAATTTTTAAATATATTATATAACCTATAGGAATATTAAGGATGTTTTAAAATGGATAATGAAAATAAGGTTCCCACTATTCGTTTATATGTATCTATAGCCATTGCTTTTATTTGGCTTCTATTTTTAGCCTTTTGGCTGTTTTATTATGCTTCAAATTATAATATTATCCAAAATATAGGAATATTTCTGGCTTCTATAGTAATTGTTGCTATTTTAGAAGTTATCATATGGGTGCCTTGGGGTATAAAACAAAAATAAAGAAAATATTAAATCATCACGGAGAGATATTACTAATTTGTTTTTAGAAATGCCATTAAGAATATCCATTTAACCCAAAAATAATATCTCCAAATTTCATTTAGTCTAAGAAATATAAAATCAAAAAAAAATCCTACTTTAACTCCTAAAATATTAAAATATAACGTCTGAGGCATTATTTTATGAAAAAGATTTACCCAATATTCGGAATCATTGGTCCTGTTGTTTATATTCTGGCAGTTTTTATTGGAGGAGCATTAAGACATGATTACAGTGCTCTTTATAATTCTATAAGTGAACTCAGTATGGCAAATGCTCCTAATAAATTATTATTGGATGTGTTGTTTGGTATTTATAATTTATTTATAATCATATTTGGATTAGGAGCTTATTTAGATATCAAAATTAACTCAAAAAAATATAATACAGCAACAATCATGCTGGTAGTTATTGGGATATTAGGCTTAATGGTCCTGGTTTTTACGCAAGATCCGAGAGGTGCACCAGGAACATTGAATGGCATGATCCATATAATATTATCGGGAATAACAGCAGCAATGACCATAATATCTGTAATATTGGTAGGTTTAAGCTTTAAAAGTTATGTAAACATGAAATTATTTTCATGGTACTCATACATAACAGCGATATTCATCTTTATTTCTGGAGGGGCAGGGGCAGCTTCAATTGCAAATAATAGTCCTATTGGGGGATTATTTGAGAGAATAACTATATTCCTATTCATGATATGGGTAATAGTATTATCATACATCCTGCTAAAAGAATATGATCAATTAGAATGACTAAAATTATTTCCCAATACAGATTGGTGAAATCTAAAAAAAGAATTGCAAATAAAAATCAGGAAAATTAATAACTGAGAGGTTTTAGTATTGCATCTAAATTTTGGAAGAACCAATCTTTCACTTCAGTTATTTGTTCTTGAGTTTCACAATTTTCTTTTACTTGTTTTAGCATCTCAGGGAAAGCTTCTTCAATTTTTACATATCTATCTTTAATGAGATTAAATTTAGAGACTGAATTCTCTATAAGAGTGTCTTCGTATATATAAACTAATTGTTCATTGCCTATGCCTGCATATTCAATTTGTAAATAGCTAGGATACACTCTGTTTGTTGTTACTTCCATATTTTCTACCTATTAAACAAATAATTATTATATTCCTATTTTAATATTTTTTTTTATCAAGAAACATTCCATTATTTTAGGAGTTTCTATTTAATCTTAATATTTTAATATCTAATACAATTTATTCATTATAATGACTATGGAATGGTCGTAAAAGTGTCAGATAAATGCGATTGGAAGAATCTATTCATTAGTTGTATTATGAGAAATTATTCAAAAAAAATAAAATTAAATAATTTGCCTTACAAATAATAATGTAAGAGATATGTGGGGGAAAATTAATGACAAACGTTAACAAATCGGTAGAATTAAACAGGGATAATATTAACAAATGTCTATGCGCCGAATGTCCAGTTCAAATAGACAGTGAATGTTCTAAAGATAAACTGGATATTATAAATGAAAAATTGAAGGAAAAAGGAGATATTAATGATTTAATCAAGCCTGAAGAACTTGTACTGGTTTATTGTTCATTCGGAAAGGCCACATGTACAGATCTTGCAAGCAGGGAACTTTGTAAATGTACACAATGTCCCGTATGGTTAGAGAATAATTTAGCCAACAATGATCCAATAGAATACTTCTGTATAGAAGGACTACCTAAATGAATTTAAAATAACAGGGAAACTATCCAAACCATATCTAATAAGTGGCATTTTAAAAAATAAATTTTTTAACCCAGACATACTTTTTTTTATATAACTTACTTAATTTCATGGACATCAGAATTTTTGAATTTCAAGGTAAAATTTTGAAATATAATTTTCAATATATTCCAAGTGAATCTAAACAAAAAAAATCAAAATTCACATCTTAAATTCAACTAACTTTAAACACATACACCTACTATTATTCTACTACTTCACAGATCAACATCCCTTATAACTTGGTGAGTCTCAATTTTAATCTTAGGTGATTATGTAATGTGAGTTTAATGTTACAAAGCCCTATATCAAGATGATCTTAATGGGTAACTATCCAAAATTCAACACCATTTCAAAATAATATTCTTTATCTAATACATTTAAAAACAAAAACAATCATTAGATGGTCTGAATATTTTTTTTATATTATAAATTTTCTCATAATACATTAAAATGATCTAAACTCCAAAAAAAAGTCTGTATGCAACATTGAAAGTCAAAGGAAAAGATGTTCAAGGCTATAACAAAGATATAACTGCTGCTGCTTATAATAATATTTTGAAATCAATAAATATGTATACAAGTCAGGGTGATTATTATTATAATGCTAATGCGACAATAGGTACTAATAGTGCTATAATCAAAATTGTAGGTAATGATGGACCTTCGATAAAGATTTTGAAGAAGTGGAACATTCCAAGTTTCCTATGTACATGGACAACAAATATTAAGCAATGCTATAAAAACCATGAAATTTTATTTAAATGGTAAATTAGTTGTAACATTTGATAGTACAACAAAAATTACATACAAATCTTTCCATGGAACTTATCAGGATGTTAAAAGCGTAATCACATCCAAAATTATTGGTCCTTATTATAATCGAACATCGGTAATTACTGAAATTAACTATCGAAATGCAAATGGGTAAAAACTGGAATGAATGTAGCGGGCACATCCCATGGAACAGAACAAATCAATAACAAAACCATAACATACACAGGGAAAATCAATATTGGTATAATACACGATCCAAAAGATGTAATAGACGGAGGATATACAACCGGCAATTACAGAGAAGTTTTTAACAGTTCATCACCACAGCTTGCCAAAATAGTTCCATTAGATGCACCCTAAAAGTAGAACTAATATCTTAATTTAATTTTTTTTTGGAATTTTCGTCTCATTTTTAAAGGTTATATCTGGATGTACCCTGTTCTTCTTATTATTTAATTGGATTAAAGTTTTAGCGATCTTTTTTTTATATATGGTGGGACGATCCGGATTTTTAAGAAAAAAACTAATGGAAATATATTGTATGGTAAATATAAAATAGAACAAAAAAAATTATGCTAATATTAAAAATTGAGGGTAAAATATTCCCCATCGGGGCGTTGAATCTTCTTAATAAGTTTTTTATTTTCTAGGGCCAGTATCATCTTGTAAGTTCTGATACTGGATAGTTTCAGTTCACAGTAGAGCATATGCCCCTCAAGAAGTGATCTTGAAATCAGTCCAGATTCTCCTGCAACTTCCCTGATAATTCCAAATGCCTTTTCCTCTGTCTGATTAAGTATTTCCTTTTTAACAACGGCAACATTCTCACAAACATTAATCTCATCGGTCCTGAGTATTGTAACATTACCATCCCTATAAGAAACAATCTCCTTCTCATCTAACAATATAAGAATATCCTTAAGATCCATTTCAGACAGATCAAGATCTAACTTAAGAATTCTGTAGGGAACACCATTCTTATATTCATTTTGAAAGTATTTAATCTGGTTTAAGACCATATTCTCCTTTCGGGTTATGTGAAGCATAATAAAAAAAGTAGTATAACATAGATATTAAAGATTTCCCCCATAGAACTAAAAAAATCATCATTAAATAATATTCAATTTTACATAATACCAATATTTAAACTGTTAATATATCATTTAACAGATTCTTAAATGCTATAAAAATAAATAATCAAATTACCGATAAAAAAAATTGAAATATTTTAGATATAAAAAAGAATCTTTATTATAAAAAAATTTATCATCAGAATAATACAAAAAAAGGATGGGATGGTTCATAATATGCTGGATTCGCTGTATGAAAAGGCATTAAAGAAGAAGGATAATATAAACAAAAAAATATCCACAGATTTCGATAATTTAGAAGCAGATCCCTCAAAGGACTGGAGAGAATATTCTATACCTGAAAAGGATATTCAAGTGACCATATGTGCAGGCGACGGAAGCATAAACAAAAAAAATTTTATGAGCTTCATATTCTACGCAATAGATGCAGAATGTCTTGTGTACAACATCAAACTCAGTGCAATCGAAAGCTCTGAAATAGATATAATCCCCCACCATAGACATGTTGAAGATCGTTTAAGGGGCTATATGGGCATATTTGAGATAAAAAATGCCCTGAAAGCATTTAAAAAATACGATATCCAAATCCTACTATTTGATGGTTCAATACTCGGAAATCTAATTAGACCATTTCCGCTCGAAACCAAGCTTAAAAATGAAATAAAAGAAAAAATTAAATACAACTATCATTCTAAACTCGAAAAAGAATTGAAACAAGAATTAGAAGATTCCAATGTTTCAATAACTTCATCTAAATTTTCCAAATCCATAGAAGATGAATTCGAAAACAAGATAGATGCCATGATCTACCTTGAACATCTGGAAAACTTGCTGGTTATAGGTAAATTATTAGAAAATAAGAATGAAGTTGTGGCAATTTCAAAAACCTCAACAAGTAATGAATATTTCGAATCTGATATACCAGACATGGCATTATTTGATAGACACAGTAGAAAAGAGGGATATTCAACACCAAGGTATCTGAGTCCCAAAGACCTTAAAAGAGAAGATTTTCCTGTTGAAAATAAATTCTTCCAAGATTTAACCTTTACAATATTCTATGCCCGGCTTGAGAATTATAAAAATATTTTAAAATTTGAACTACCATACAAGGCTGATGAAGAGCAAATAAAAGAATTATTAACCAGAATAAAGAGTAAAAGTGCCGAAGGATATCCTTTACTACTTAAAAAGGCCCATCATGATGTGGTCATAAGAAGAATTGATCTGGGAAGGCTTTCAAAGATAATTGAATTCATGGAGAAGAGCGGGAGGGAAATGTTATGAATAATAACGATGGAGTGATTGGAAGGTGTATAGGAGAAACAACACTGGTGGATGTGAGCTTCATCTCAAAGAAAATGCCCAAGGTAGGGGAATATGTTACACTGGATTATGATGGGAAAAAAGTGCTGGGAATGATAGAAGCCCTTGTAAGGGGAAGTGTATCGATAAACAATGAAATATATGACCCTAAAACTATTGAAAAAATTAGGATGATAGAGGGTGATGACCATTATGTTAAAGGCACAGTCAGGATATTGGGAGATGTTGATAACGACCTAAGAATTCCAAGAACACCAGCACCACCAGGAACAGAAATAAAAGTAGCAAATTCAGAGATTTTAAAGGAAATATTCCAGGTCGGAGATTATGGACTAAAACTCGGAAACCTCATAACACAAGAAGAAGTCTCAGTAGAAGTAAATATCAATAAAATGGTATCAAGACATCTAGCAGTTCTTGCAATGACAGGAGCAGGTAAATCAAACACTGTATCAGTCATAGTTGACGGTCTTTTAAATGTTAATGGAAGTGTACTGATCTTTGATATGCACTCAGAATATACTAACACCAAATTTGGAAACGGTAAGGTTAACCTGATAGAACCCCTAATAAACCCGATCTACATGACATTCGGTGAAATAAAAAAATTATCAAACATACCACCAAACGCCTATGTACAGGAAAGATACTTCAGAAAAGCATACAGATTAGCACAGAAAGATCTGATGAAAGGAACGGGTGGAAAAGATTTTATAGGTCTCATACTAACCAAACTTGAATCATGGCTACTTGAAGAGCCAGATGAATCTGAAGGTAAATCCTCCACAGCATCAGACAGAAAATCAATCACCGATGTACTGAATAAAGTAGAGCACATGAAGGATAAGTACGGTAACATACTAAGTTTAGAGGCAAAGGATGTAATTGACAACATCAAAGTGGGACATGCCAATATCCTAGACCTGGGCTCAGTAGATGAATTTGCATCTGACGTGGTTGTAAGCCACATACTAAGAACAGTATTAAAGAGTAGAAAAGACTTTTTAAGAACAGGAAAAGGATTAACATTTCCAATATTTCTAATACTTGAAGAAGCACACATCCTAGCACCACAAAATAGGAAAACAGAATCTAAACTATGGATTAGCAGAATAGCAAGGGAAGGACGTAAATTTTCTGTTGGACTGTGCATGGTGAGCCAAAGTCCAAAATCATTAGATTCAGATGCACTATCCCAGGCAAATAACATGATAATACTCAGATTAGTTGAACCAACCGACCAGAGCCATGTACAACGTGCAAGTGAAAACTTAAGCGATGATCTAATAACACAGCTACCATCCCTAAACATTGGAGAAGCCATAGTACTTGGACTCATGACCAAAATACCAACACTCGTTAAAATCGATGAATTCAAAGGTAAAATAACAGGCGGAGATCTCAACATCGTAGAGGAATGGTCAAAATCTCATAAAAAAGAGAAAGATATCCTAGATGAACAGAAAAGGGAATATGAGGAATTAGGGGGAGACTATTAGATGCAGTTCATACACATGGCCGACACACACCTGGGATATAGACAGTACGGACTTTCCGAACGGGAAGATGATTTCTTGGAAGTGTTTGACGATATAATAGAAGAAACAGTTAAGGAACGGCCAGATTTTGTAATTCATTCTGGTGATCTATTTGAATATTCAAGACCGCCAACAAAGGCTTTGTTAAATGCACAAAAAGGTATTTTAAGACTTAAAAATGAAAAAATCCCAATATATGCAACAGCCGGAAATCATGACATTGTAATGAGAAAAAACGCCCTACCACCCCAAATATTATATAAAGACTTTGGATTAAAACTCATAAGCCCAAAAAATCCATATTATCATGAGGGCGATGTGTTTATAGGAGGAGCACCTTACGCCTCCAAGTACAACTCAAAAGATCTTATAGACAGATTGGAAAAAATAGAAAAAGCCTCACAGAACCATAAAAAGAGGATTCTAGTACTTCATCAGGGAATAGACCTTTACTTGCCATATGAATATGAAATAAAAATAGGTGACATACCTAAGACCTTCAATTACTGTGCATTCGGACATATACACGAACGTATAGTTGACGATTTTGGAGAGGGCAAACTAGCCTATCCAGGGTCAACTGAAGTATGGCGTTCAAATGAATTAGAAGGATATAGGAAAAATGGAAAAGGATTTTACCTGGTAGATGTAGGGGGAGATCAACCTGAAATAGAAAAGATCAATCTAAAACTGCCCCGAGAGTTTATCAAAGAAAATATAAAGTACTCTGAGCTTCAAGAAGAGATAAGCAAAATAAACAACCACATAAAAACCTTGGATAAAAAACCCATACTAAACCTAACAGTTCATGGAGGAAACTTCAGCAGATCAGAGGTGTATGAAAAACTTAACAAAGCATTTAAAGATAACTGTCTCTCTTTAAGGCCCAAATATCTTCCAGATATACTGGAAAATACACCAAACCTAAGTGATATGCCAAGAGATGCTCTGGATATCAAAAAGATGATTAGGGGAAGTTTAGAGGATTTTAAAAATGAAGAAGTATCAGAACTTGCCACAGATCTCTATAAAGAGATGTCTGAGGGAGATCCTGCTAGAGCAACAGATTTAGCTAAAAATTTCTACGAGGGACTTTATGATAATTGAAAGTATTACAATTAAAAATTTTAAGTCCCACAGGGATACTAAAATAGAATTTAATACTGGAATATCCATAATAATGGGGGATAATGGGGCTGGAAAGTCAAGCATCCTTGAAGCTGTTAGTTTTGCACTTTTCAAACAACATTCAGGTAAAAAATTAGAACAGCTCATAAGAATTGACCACCAAAATCCAGCTGGAAAGAATAAAATGTCTGTAGAGCTGGAATTCAAATCAAATGGAAGAACATACCGGGTCTTAAGGGAGCGGGATAAAAATTCTTCAAGGGCAAAACTAGAGATAAAAGAAGGAGAAGGATTTCAACCACTCACAACTGGAGATAAACAGGTTACAGATGATGTTCAAGGACTGCTTGAGATGGATGGTGACCTATTCCTAAACGCAGTATATGTAAGACAAGGAGAAATAGCTAACCTGGTAAATAAAACACCATCAGAGAAAAAACAGGTTATTGGAAAACTTTTAGGCATAGAATCTCTTGAAAAAGCATGGAAAAATATGCTGCCACTAATGAACCAGTATGAAATGCAGAAAATAAAATTAGATGGTAAACTAGAAGAACTTGACGGTTTAAATGAAGAAATAAAAATAAAAAAGGATGAAAAAAATACCATTAATCAAAATATACAGGAAATATCACGGGAAATCGAAAAAATCAATGAAGAACTTGTTCAGATAAACAAAGAAAACAGTTCACTTGACCATGATAAATCAGTATATGAACGGGCTGTAAATGGTATAGAATCTAAAAAACAGATAATCAACAACTTACAACTCGATCAAACCCATCTAAATAAACAAATAACAGATATATCACTTAAAGAAGATGAAATAAAAATTATTAAACCAAAATTATCCAAATTAAAAGTTTTAAAGACACTAAAACAATCACTGGACAATTTGAAACAACTTCAAAAAAATAAAAAACATCTAATTGATGTTTTAGAAAAAATTAAGGAATTTAAATCTATTCTAGAGGATAATAAAAAATTTTATATCGAATATTCAGATTTATCAGATGAAATACGAGACTTAGATATTAAAAGGAAACCTTTCGAAGGATCTCGGGACCTGATGAACCAGAACCAGAATAACCGGGAAAAAACCCTTAAAAAGATGAATTTATCCCATAATAAAATAGTAAAGGTAATACAGGAATATAACAACAAAATAGGAACCAATTACAGTGTAGTCGAGGAACTCGAAGCCTATATAAAGACAACCAAACCTGAAATAGCTGGTAAGATAGAAACCTTAACAGTCAAGATAATTAATATTGAAAAGGAAATATCAAACCTTGAAATTCAAAATAATAATTTAACAAAACCTATAGGTGAATTAGAGAATATCAAAGATCAATGTCCTGTTTGTAAATCTCCTATTGATTCTGATAAAAGGATTGAACTCATAAGTGACTATACATCACAGATTGAGACCAACGGAAACAGGATAGACCAACTGAAGGCTGAATTGAAGGATTTAAAATCTGAAAAACAGATCCTTGATTTGAAGCTGAAAAATATCCAGTCAGTGAATATCGAACTACTCATGGAACAACTTAAAAATCTGGAAGAAGGCCGTAAAGAACTGATGGCCCTTAAAAGCAGTATTAAAGAGTTCGAAGAACAAATTTCAACTTTAGATGAGATTGATAACCTGTTAAATTTAAAAAAAAAGGGGTTACAGGAGATCAAACCTAAATATGAAAGGTATCTGGTTGCAGAAGGGTCTTTGAATTCACTTGGAAATCCCAATGAATTACACACTGAACTTTTAACAATAGAGGACGATGAAAATGTTCTTAAAGAACAAGTAACGTCCTTGATCGAAGCAACAGAGGGTAGTGTGGAAAATCTGGATAGTGAAATACAGTACCTTGAGGATCTAAATCAAACCTACCAGCAGCTATCAGGAGCTGTTGATCAAAAGGAAAATCTGATGAATAGAAGTGAACAGGTTAACCAGAACTTGGAAGAGGAAAAGGTAAAACTTGATAAGTTGGTTCATGATGTAAATGAGGTGGATTACAACGAGGAAATTCATAGGAAGATCAAAAATGATCTGACTTTAAAGAACAGTGAATTTTCTGATTTAAACGGTAAAAAACAGGGATTGATTGGAAAGGAAAGTGGGTTAAATAGTCATCTTGATGGGCTTGAAATTAAACTTAAATCCTATAAAAACTTTGAGATGGAAGTTAGGAATCTTAAAGATTTTCTAAAACTATTAGATCATATAAGGGAAATTTATGGTAAAGATGGGGTTCAGAAGGATCTTAGAAATATTTCAAGACCAATAATCGAGCAGCATACCAGGGATTTCTTTGAGAAATTCAACTTTGAATACTCTGACATAAAATTAGACGAGGATTATGATGTGACAGTGTTCGGGCCGTCAGGGGAAAGTAATCTTGACATGATAAGTGGTGGTGAAAAAATTGCTGTGGCTTTGGCATTAAGGCTGGGAATTACACAGACATTGTCTGGTGGAAATTTAGAGCTGATAATGCTTGATGAACCTACAATACATCTTGATGCATACAGACGTCAGGAATTAATTGAACTTCTAAAGAAAATGTCAATAATTCCCCAGATGATAATTGTAACTCATGATCCAGATATTGAAGAGGCAGCAGATCATATTATAAGGGTAAAAAAGGAAGAAGGAGAATCAATAATATCCGACTAAAAAGATAACCTCAAAATCCAAAGGACAACAACACAAATCAAGTAAGATATGTTACAAACCCAGGAACTCGGAATAAAATTTAAAGTACAAGATTAAATCCTACCTTCTTCACATATTTTTTTTTTAAGAATCTGCTTGGATTTAATTTTTTTATATAAAATTTATTATCAACTATGAAACCTTTTACTCTGAATAGTTTTATATATATTTAAATTAAATTATTATTCTTGTATACAATTCTTATTATGAATTATAATTAAAATTTTATGAATAATATATTAAAAATTATTAGAGGGTTTATACTATGAGTTCGTTAATTTCTTGGATATTATATCAAAATACGTTGTTATTTTATTTTATTAATAATGGTTTAAGTAATCCGTTTTTTGATTTTTTAATGCCTGCTATAACTAATTTTGGAAGTTTAACTGCTATGGCTATTATTTGTATACTTATGTACATTTTTGGTGGTGAGAATACTAGGAAGGTTGCATTAATTGGATTGGCTGCTCTTTTACTTGCTAATGTAGCTGTTTATTTGTTAAAAATCATAGTTGCGGAGCCAAGGCCATTCGTAGTACTGCCCCATGTTATTCAATTAGTTTCTGAAAGTGAAGCTTATGGGTTCCCCTCGGGACATTCAGCATCTTCATTTGCTGTTATGATGGTGATTGGATTGAAATATCGTTTACATATCAAGGGAAAATCATATAGATTGCTCTATCCATTACTTGCATTTGCATCGTTAATTGCTTTTTCAAGGGTATATATTGGTGTTCATTATCCTTTAGATGTTGTATTTGGGGCTATTGTGGGAATATTATCAGCATTGGTGGTAATATACATTGGATGGGATGAGACTATAGTAAATAGGATTTCTAAAATATCGATAAAAGATATGATAATCCACCTTTTTCGAGGGAAACAATCATCTAAAAATAAACAATCTTAAAAAAAAAAAATAATTTATTATTTAATTTCTTTATTTAACAAATCTTAACTCAAAGTCTATTTCAATCTTTAATATCCGAACTAAATTATATTTTTCTATTTTTTAATCAGATTTTTCAGATTCGGGTTTTAACCTTACTTTGGTGTTTGTTGTGATTATCTCATGTTCATGAATGTATTTTCCACCCCTTAATGCTGATAATATTGCAGCAATAACTGACAGTAGTGCTCCAATATAGAATGATGTTCTAAGTGAGGGTACAAATGCATTTTGTAGGGTTTGTGGAAACCAGGTTATACCAGTTAAAGTATTTAATGTTGCTTGAGGTATATGGGCCACAAGAGGTGCTGGTAGAGCTGCCAATATAGAATTTACAGGATTGTAACCTAAAAATGCTGAGAATAAAGCAGCTGTCGGTGGGATGTTATTCAAAGCTGGAGCTAAATAAACAGCACCTATACTAGATAATGATGCTGTCATAGCTTCAGGGAACCTTTGGGTTATGCCAACTATGATTATGGTGAAGAATATGGCCATACTAGCTGTTTGTGCAGTATTATTTATGGTATACATCATTCCAGATGCTATACCTCTATCTTCTGAGGGCACAGAATTCATTATAGATGCACTGTTTGGTGCACCGAACATTCCAAATCCCATTCCCATAATAAACATTGCCAAACCGAATATTAAATAGGTGAAATTATAGGGCAATGCTGCCAAGAATAGGAAAGCAAATGCAGTAACGATCATTCCTCCAGTAGCTATCCATCTTGGACCATATCTATCAGATAAAACACCTGAAAGTGGTCCAAATATAACAATTCCAGCTGTTAATGGTAACATATAGATACCGCCCCAAAATGGGGTGGAACTGTAACTATAACCATGTAATGGGAGATATATGCCCTGGAGTAGTAATATTATCATGAACATTACACCACCACGGCCCAAAGCCCCTAATAGTCCAGCTAGATTTGCATATGCAAAACTCTTATTTTTAAACAGATCTAACCTGAACATAGGAGATTCAACCCTATTTTCAACAAATCCAAACAGGATCATGGAAATAAATCCGAATAATATGGAACCTATTACCCAAGGGTTGCTCCAGCCCATAGAACTATTACCGTACGGTATTAAACCATAAGTTACCCCAACCAATATGAGTGTGATGCCTAGGAGAAATGTTGCATTACCCAGCAAGTCTATTTTAGTTTTTTCAGCTTTAACAGATATTTCCTTGAGTTTATAATAGGCCCATACAGTTCCAATAAGTCCGAATGGAACACTGACCAGGAATACATATCTCCAATCAAATACAGCGAGTATTCCTCCAATAATTAATCCTAAAAACATTCCAGCCATAACAGCAACGGTGTTTATGCCCAATGCTTTTCCACGTTCATTGGATGGAAATGCATCGGTAAGTATAGCTGCACTGTTTGCCATGAAGAATGCGGCACCTACAGCCTGAACTAATCTGAATATTATAATTTCAATGGCACCCATATCACCAGTAGATGGTGTTAGGTACAGTAGGATGGATCCAATTGAAAATATTAGAAAACCCAATTGGAACATTTTTACTCGTCCATACATATCTGATAAACGGCCGAAACTTAATAATAATGTAGCTGTAACCAATCCATAACCCATTAATATCCATAATAGATATTGGAATGAATTTAAAGGATTAATATGGATACCATTAAATATTGCAGGAAGGGCGATCATGACGATACTCATGTTTATACTTCCCATTAAAGAGGCTATTATCACACCTATCATGGCTATCCATTTATATTCCAAAAGAACAACTCCTATTTTTTTTTATTTGTAAATATCATAAAATTTTGTATTAAATAATTTTTAAGGGATTACCATAATAGGGATTTTAGATTCTCTTATCACCATTTCGGTCACACTTCCCAGTGTTAATCTATCAATGGTGCTGTGTTTACCCGAGGCACCCATTACTAATAAGTCAAAATCTTTTTCCTTCATTGTTTCAAGAATCTCGATGTGAGGTTTACCTTCTCTAATCATGGTACTGAAATTAATATTTTGACATTTGCCATCTAACTGATTTTTTTCTATTTCAACTTTGAATTCCTCGATGATTTTGTTTCCTTCGTCTCTCAGTTCGTCATAATAATTGTCATCTGGAGTTGGCAAAGTTGCAATTGGTAAAACAGGAAGACTCGGATAATTAGGTTCAATAACAAATAAAACCGTTATATCTCCATTATTCCTATTGGCAATATCGATAGCGTGTTTTACTGCAAGTTTTGAATGATCTGACCCATCAATGGGTAATAATATTTTATTATACATAACTTTTAGCCCCTAATCTTTATTATCCACGGTTTCTAACATTTTAATGGCTATAGATCTAATTAAATCCTCTTTAACTATTTTAAATATCCTATCATTGTCACTGTATATCATTAAACTGTCACCCGCTTTAATATCATAATGCTCTCTAGCTTTTTTAGGAATAACAATTTGTCCACGCTCTCCCACTTTAACAGTCCCATAAAATGTGTTACCTTCATAAAGTTTATCCATTGTTAATACCCCGAATTTTTTATTTTGAATTCATCCTTTTCATTATTATATGATAAATCATATTTAATATTTTAGTATCTATATTTTCATATTTATAATTAAATTTTTTGATAAATCATATCTACATTTTTTTATATCGAATTTTCACTATTTATACAAAAAAATAAGATAGCATCCTTCTAGATTCCATGTTAAAACAAATATTAAATATAGAATTACAGTTTAGATAATATTCTTATTTAAATTAGGGAATTTATCAATTAAATGGCAGTTAATTCTAAATAAATAAAAGTAAAAATATGGAATAATATTAATAATAAATGTTAATATGATACTATTCAATTTATTTACAAATTTCTAACTTTTAATAAGATTCATCAAATCTGATATTATTATGAGCATAATACCATAAAGCAGGGATTTTGATCTCATTTTCAGTTACCCATTTTAAATATACCCTATTAAATATCTGGTTTTTTAGTTTTTTGTCGTGTTAATGCAGCGAAAATTCCGATAAAGCATAGAATTGTGCAGATTAAGAAAATTATACGTATACTGTTTAATAATGCAGGGTACTGTGATGTAGTTATCTGGACATTTCCAATGAAAATTGCAAATACCATTAGTGCAAGTCCCATACTGAATGTTTGGCCTAAAAGACGCATTGTACTTACCATAGCAGATGCGACTCCATAAAATCTTCGCTCAACAGATCCCATAATTGCATTTGTATTGGGTGATGAAAAGAATCCGAATCCAGTTCCAATAATTAACAGTCCAACTGTTATGAAGGCAATACTGGTTGTTTGGTCTAAAAAGACAAATAAGAAAAGGCCAATAGTTGATAATGCCATTCCAAAAGCAGCTAATTTTTGTGGAACGAACTTATCAGAGAGTCTACCTGCTATAGGTGCAAAAATGGCCATCATAACCGGCTGTGCAACTAGTATCAATCCTGCGGATAATGGATCCAAAGCTTTGATGTATTGTAGGTAGAGACTTAACAGAAATGTGACTGCAAAGGTTGCACTGTAGTTTATAAGGGCTGCAAGGTTTGAAAATGCAAAACTTCTATTTTTAAACAGTTTTACATTGAGTACAGGATATTCAAGCCTTAATTCATACATCAAGAAACCTATGAATCCTATAATTCCTGCAATTATTAGGATAATTCCTGTTGTACTGGGTAGTGTTGAAAATCCATACATCACCATTACAAGAACTATACAGTAAAATACTGAACCTTTAATATCGAATTTTTCCCCTTTACATTCGGCCCATTCATCATTTAATTTCCAGTAGGTCAGCGCAAGGATTAAAATACCCAGGGGAATCATGGCGTAAAAGAGACTTCTCCATCCTAAATACTGGGTCATAACTCCGCCAAGAACAGGTCCTAATGAAAGGGCTATGTATACTGTGGCTATATTTATTCCGATGGCTTTACCTCTTTCCTGTGGAGGATAGACAGATGTTATGATTGCAAGTCCTGTTACAAATATCATTGCACCCCCTATTCCCTGAAGAATTCTGAATGCTATCAAAGATTCTGCAGAGGGTGAAACTGCTGATAAGAATGATGCTATTGTGAATATGATTATTCCATAATTGAATATCCTTTTCATACCATAAATATCGGATATTCGCCCGAATGGTACTGCAAACATTGCTGCTGCTAATAAAAATGAGGTAGGAACCCAGCTTAACAGTATTGCACTGGTGGCAAATTCAGCTCCTATTGCAGGCAGTGCTATATTAACTGCTGAGCTCATGAATGGTGTTAAAAAGTTGGCTAAAGTTGCCACTAACAATGCTGCAATTTTGATTGAATTATCTGTTCTTTTTGGTTCCATAGGTAAAGTACTCCCATTTTATAATAATTGATCAATCTTATAAGTTTTTTTGAAATAACTCCATCTAAAAATAAAAAATAGAATATTGGAAATCATCCTTAAAAAAAGTGGGAATCAAAAAAAAATACAAGATCCATTATTTCATGAAGTTTAATGGTAGTTTGGTGGTTATTTGTTTCATAAATGTGTTTATATGGTTAGTTGCATTGTTAATAAGTGTTAGTATGTACTTTATTGGGTTGTTAGTTAAAATAGGCGAGTTTTGTGCATTATTTTGTGGGGTGATATTTGTATGGTTAATTTGTTTGTTGGGTTCTTGGACATCTTGAAGTTGTGTTGTTTGCGGTGCAATTATTGTTTTTATTGCTTTAACGTAATTGGACTGGCTTTTTGCATTATTTGTTTTGATTAGTATATTTTCATGTATGATGCTTGGTTTTTTGTTTGTTACATTGATCGATACTATTACTGTGTTTGATTGGTTTTTCCATCGTATGCATAATATGTGAAATTATCATTTCCAATAAAGCTGGTTTTTGGTGTATAAATGAATTTATCCGATTTTAATATTTTTATAGTGCCATGGTGTGGGTTATTTACAATTTTAAATGTTAATTTATTGTTATCAATGTCAGTTGCTTTAAATGACCCAGTATATGGTTTATTTTTAATGGTTGCTATTGAGATATTCTGTGCAACCGGTGGATGATTAAATTCATAGATTTCTATGGATATCCTCCCAAGATTAGATTGTCCCTGCCAGTCATTAGTTAGATATGTGAAAGTATCATTACCTACAATGCCTTTAAGTGGGGTGTATGTAAAGTTCCATCAATACTTAGTGTTATTGTACCGTTAAGTGATTTATTAACAAGTTGATAGAGTATATTGTCACCATCGGCATCTGTTGCAAGTAGCTTACCTGTAATATTATCATTTTCAGCTACTCTGAAGGTCATATTCCCTGCTATAGGTAAATGGTTCGGTGGATGTATATTTATCTTGACAGTGGCTATATTTCCGTTTCCATTCCAGTCCATGGCTCTGTAGGTAAATGTATCATTACCTATAAATCCATCAGCAGGCTTATAAATAAATGAACCATCATTATTTACAGAAATATTACCGTTGGAAGTTTGATTAACCATACAATAAGATATTGGATCTTTATCTGCGTCTGTTGATTTTAAATATCCTGTTAAGTTTTATTTTGTTCAATATCAAAATTCATATCGGTTGAAACCGGGAGATGGTTAAAGGGATGCACAATAACACTAATTGCTGCAGTATTAGAATCCCCATATATATCATTGGCCTTAAAGGTGAAAGTGTCATTACCCACGAATCCATCAACTGGTTTATATGTATATGATCCGTTTTTAAGTACAGTTATTTTACCATGAACTGGTTTATTGACCAAGATATAAATTGAGTTATCTCTATCTGCATCTGTAGCATTAAGTATACCTGTTAAATTTCCGTTCTTTTCCACATTAAAAGAAGAATTTTGAACTACTGGTAGATTGTTTATATTCCCCTCATTATAGGCTTTTAAATCTTTATCAATAAGATTATTCTCATTTTCAGCTTCAGTTTTCTTTACATTCAAATCGTTTATAGCTGAATTAGCATAACCATACATTGCCCCACCCACAGGTAGGAGTATTGTAGCTATAAGACCCAAAGCTACAGAAAGTAAGCCCAACGAACCTATTATAATTTCTAAACTAATTTCCGTATAACTTGCCCCAATAATAGCACACATTATCGCCAAAGCCGCTATAAATGTTAATACACATACTGCATATATCGCTGATAAATCATAAAACGGGTAATCTACAAAGTAATACTAAATAACCATTTTACATGTATAACTTAAAAGTTTGACTATTTATGTTTTTCTTTCAAAATTACCATTGGATAAAAAGCAGTTCTAAAAACTTTAAATAACAATTAAAGTTATTTATTAACTTAAATCGAAAAATTCAATGAATTATTTAAGAATTTTTAAAAAAATTACTATAAAACCTGTTAAAAAAAATTTATTATAGAATTATTAACAAAAAAAATATTTTAAGAAATCATTGTTTCAACAATTAAATATTATTAATATTTGGAATTCGATTTTATCCTATTAGATCATAGGATAGTAAAAAAAATATAATTAAAAAAAGTTCTGATTAAACAAAAAAAATAAGAAGTCCTTTAGAAGAGAAAGAAAATGTTTGATTTATAAAATCAAACAATATTATGCTTCTGTAGGAGCCTGAGTTCTTCAGTTGAGAGTTTTTTACCCTCTTTGAACTTCTCAAATATGTCCCTTGCAATCTCCTTTTCAGCCATGTTTTTCTTTTTAGTTTTATCGCTTTCCATATTCCGTTCTTTGGCTTTGACTTTGTCAAGACCTTTATTTTTCCTTCTGATTTCATTAAGAACGGCTTTTACCTCTTCATGTTTAGCGGAGGCGGTTTCACGAGTTTCTATGAATTTGTTGTGTGCGAGATCAGCTTTTGCCCTTACTTCGTCTATGTTTTTGAAGTATTCAAGCATGCTCTCGTGTGTTTCCTGAGCTTTATCTGAAAATTCTACAACTTTGGCATGATGAGCTTCTGAAACTTCTTTAAGTGCAGCTGCTTCGGTTTGAACCTTTTCATCTTCTTTCATTTCTGAGAGAGTTTTACTTAGATCTTGAACCTTTTTAACTAGTTCATTCTCTTTTCTCATGTCGAGAACTTTGGTTTCTATTGTTTTCTCTAGTTTATCAATCTCGCCCTGAATTTTAAGTATGTCTCTTCTTCCGGAGGCATATTCCATCTTTTTTAGTTCTTGATTGGTTTCATCCCGCAGTTTCTTGTACTTACGAACTTCTTGGTTGATTTTGTCACGTTCATCTCGGTATTTGAGGGCTTTGTCCAGATTTTCTTTAATACTGGTATTTAATTCATCCCTTTCCTTCTTAAATTCACGTGCATTTTCGTTTAAGTCGTCTCTTTCTTTAGTAAGTACTTTTAGTTTCTTTTCGAGATCTTTTTTGTTTGAAAGTAGTTCTCCAAAGCTTTTTCCTGCATCAGGGTTTGGTTCAGGTTTTACTTCAGTTTTTACATCTGGAGATGATTTTTTATCTGAGGTTTCCTTTTTAGTTGCTTCTGCTGGGGTTTCTTTGGTAGCTTTTTCAGAGGTCTCTGCTTTTTCCTTAACAGGTTCTTCAGCTTCTTTAACTGGAGCTTCTTCTGTTGGAGCTTTTTCTTCTTCTGTGTTAGTTTCTGCTATTGGTTCTTCTGGTGCTGTATCTTCAGCTTTTTCATCTGGGGAAGTTTCATCAGAGTTTTCTTCTTCTACTTCTTCTTTAAATACTGTAAGAAGTTCTTTTAAATCTCTTTTTTCAACAACAACATCTGCTTTTTCTTTTAAAACTGGTTTTGCATTAAATGCTATTCCTAAACCTGCTTCTTCAAGCATTGATACATCGTTTGCACCGTCTCCTACTGCTGCAGATTCTTCTGCTTTTATTTTTTCCATTTCCATTATCTCCTTCAGGACTTCTGCCTTCGAGCCTGTTACTAATGGGCCGCTGACTTCTCCTGTTAATTTTCCATCTTCCTCATGGAGAACATTTGAAAATGCGTAATCCAAACCAAGATCGTCTTTCATCCGGTTCGCGATGATTTCAAAACTACCGGTTATGGTTGCAATTTTATATCCTCTTTTTTTGAGTTCCGCAATAGTTTCTTCAGCCCCTTTCATGAGGGGAATTTTTGAAACGACTTCTTTAATATCTTCCACCGAGGCGCCCTTGAGCAGTGCTACCCTTTCTTTAAGGGAAGTTTCAAAATCAAGATCGCCTTCCATTGCTTTTTTAGTTATTTCTGAGATTTTTGTTTCAACGCCCATTAATTTGCCTATTTCATCTATGGCTTCTCCATCAATAAGTACGTTATCAAGATCAAATGCTATAAGTTTAATCAAAAGATCACCGAGTTATTTAGAGTAAAGGTTAAAATTATATCAAATCCAGTTCAGCTAGCCGTTCTTTAGTCTTTTCTACACCAAGCTTAGCATCTGAAATGCTTTTAGCACCTGTGCAAACTACTTTTCCTGAGCCGAATAAAAGTAAAACAACTTTAGGATCATCAAGTCTGTAAACCAATCCTGGGAATTGTTCTGGTTCATATTCTGTATTTTCAAGGTCAAGAGCAACAGATTCTAGGTTTAATGTTTTTCCAAGGTTTGCAGAAGCAACTATGTTTTGGATTTTAATTTCAAATTCATGGGGAATCTCAGCATCAAGTGCCCTCATCTTGTCTACAGCTATGTGTATTGCTTTTTTTGAGTCTTCTATGGACTTAGCACCCGTACACACCAGTTTGCCGGACCCAAATATGAGAGCTGCTGTTTTTGGTTCTTTTAATTTAAAAACCAATCCTGGGAATTGTTCTGNNGCAGGAGCAACTTGGGGAAGGTCTAGCGACTTTCCAAGCGCGGCAGATGCCACGATGTTTTCAACTTTAATTTCTACAGTTGTCATTAAATTTCCTCCAGATGTATTTAATTTATAATCAGAATTTAGTTTAATATTCTATAAATTGTTAATTACTAATCCAACTTATATAAAGGTGCTTTTTTTACCACCATTTTATATACTTATATATAGTTTTCAACACTTTTAAATCAAATTTTTATTAATCAAAAATGATTTTTTTTATTAGAGACGTGTATTTAATGATCTAACAACAAACTATATGGAATTAGATGGATTGCATTGTTAATATCGGAAACTTTTGTATTTAAATTGTTGATGTATAGTATTAAGTGGTTTAAGCATAAAATGGTCTTATATTTACCAACCTTCTGAATTTCTTATATAATTTAAATGCGTGATAAGATAATAGTATGATTAATATAATTTATATAAATTTATATAGATTAGTTTTTATGATGGAGTAAATCAATTTTAAAGAGATTTAAGTTTAACGGGGGAAATCTTATGTTAGGCCCTAAAAAGTATCGTAAGCAGTTATTAGAATTAGGCATCGAAGGTATGGAAGTAGATGTTTCTACTATTGATATTGCTATGGATACATTAAACCAGTTGAATGAAATGGAAAAGATATTAATAAAAATACGGTACAATGTGCGTGCAGATATCAGAAGGATTAGACTGGAATATGTAACAAAGCTGAAAGAAGTGGATCAGTCAGCCAATGTTAAAAAAGGTCTTTTTTCCAAAAAACCATCAGTATCTAAACTAACCGAACAAAAGAAAAAACTTACCCGTGAAAGAAATCTCACAATAGCTACATACGATGTAGTTGAAAATACCATAGATGACTACTTGGATCAGATAGAAAAATCAAGATACTATATTAAAAATTCTATACAGCGAAGAGTTGGATAATTTTACCATAATTTTTTATAAAATTTTCATAGGTGGTACAGATGATAGATATAATATTTACAGAACCATGGGGGATGCTTATTTGATAGAAGTTGAAGTCAAGGCAATTGTAAAAGATTTTGATGAAGTTAGAAAAAAATTAACCCAAATAGGTGCGATTAAGATGAAAACAGAATATCAAAGTGATATTTACTATAATGCACCACATAAAGACTTTGGTGAAACAGATGAAGCATTAAGAATACGTAAAATACCAGAAAATGGTAAAACACGTGTTATACTCACATATAAAGGGGCTAAATTGGATAATATATCTAAAACACGTAAAGAAATAGAGGTTGATGTTTCAGATGCCGAGAACACATCTCTCATCTTGGAAAATCTAAATTTTCGAAAAGCTGCAAGTGTAAAAAAGAATAGGGATATCTACCATATTAAAGAATTTATTATAACCCTGGACACTGTACAGGATGTTGGAACCTATGTTGAAATAGAAACAGAAGCCAATGAAGATGAGGATACGAGTGCATCTATCCAGAAAATATATGACATATACAAACAGCTTGGTATAGAGGAAGGATTCGAAAGAAGATCCTACCTTGAACTCATGGGAATAGATTAAAACTCACAGTCCTTCTATAATCTTCAATAAACCTACATAAAGTACAGATATGCCATATATTGGGTTAAACATTTATTTTTTTTATTAATTAATAGGAATAATAATAAAAAATTGATATATACTTCACATGTTAATTTTCAAAAATTTAAATAATTGATTAAATGGAAAAGTAAATATATATAAATATAACTGATCTAAGAAGATTCATTATATAAATATGTAAAGTATTAATAGATAAAAAGTAATCACTTCATTTAGGAAAGAAAATATTTAAATCCGCAAATTATTGGAATCGAAATTATTAATATTTTCTTAGAATTTAGAGGTTATATATTATTTTAAATGAAAAAAAATAAGGTGGGAATCTGTTGAAATACTTTGTAAGCCCCTTTAACGAAAAAGCAAATTTAAAGTTTCCAGAGAAAATAACAGTATATGATACAACACTCAGAGATGGTGAACAAACTCCGGGTGTATGTTTAAGAACTCCAGAAAAACTGCAAATTGCTAAAAAGCTTGATGAACTCGGAATCCATCAGATTGAAGCAGGATTCCCGGTTGTATCCAATGAAGAGAAGAGATCTATTAAGGCTATTGTCAAGGAAGATCTAGATGCACAAATCCTTGTGTTGTCTCGTACTAAAAAATCTGATATAGACACGGCAATAGACTGTGATGTTGATGGAATAATAACATTTATGGGAACATCAGACCTTCATCTTAAACATAAAATAAAGATGACACGTGAGGAAATCCTAAACGTCTGCATGAGCTCAATTGAACATGCAAAGGACCATGGATTATTTGTTGCATTCTCTGCTGAGGATGCCACAAGAACCGATCTAGAATTCTTAAAACAATTATACAAAAAAGCAGACAACTATGGTGTTGACAGGGTGCACATAGCAGATACTGTGGGAGCTATTAGCCCGTATGGGATGGATTATCTTGTGAAGGAAATCAGACCGATTGTCAAGGCAGAAATAGCACTGCACTGTCATAACGACTTTGGAATGGCACTTTCAAATTCAATAGCAGGATTGCTTGCAGGTGCAAATGCAGTATCAACAACTGTTAATGGAATAGGTGAAAGGGCTGGTAACTGTTCCCTTGAAGAACTGATAATGACATTAAAAATTATTTATGGCATAGATCTGGATTTTGACATAAGCAAATTCTATGAAATATCCAAACTCGTTGAATCGCTCACCCATATGAAGATACCAGACAACAAACCAATTGTGGGTAAAAATATATTCCGACACGAATCCGGAATACATGTAGATGCAGTTATTGAAGAACCATTAACCTACGAACCGTTTTTACCAGAAATGGTAGGACAACAAAGAAGAATCGTTCTTGGAAAACATTCTGGATGCCGTGCTGTTAGAGCAAAGCTGAATGAATGTGGAATAGATGTTACAAAGGATGAACTATGTAAGATAGTTGAACAGGTTAAAAGCAAAAGAGAAGAGGGCAAATATATAAACGACAAACTTTTCAACGACATTGTCAGATCTGTCAGAGGACCATTCGAACTTTAAAGAAATAAAAGTCATGATCAAATGGATATATTTAGAAACTAACAGAAATTAATCCACATATCAAAAATAAGATTAAGTATAAAAATATAAAAATAATCCCATAAATATCTCTTAATTATAAAAAATGGGTTTAAAAAAAATATTTTGAAGGATAAATCAGAATGAATGTAACAGAAAAAATTCTTGCAAGGTCTGCAGGTAAAAAAATTGTAAATCCTGGTGAAATTATAGAGGTAAATGTTGATCTGGCCATGTCCCATGATGGAACATCTCCACCAACCATAAACACATTTAAAAAGATTTCAGATAAAGTGTGGGATCCCGATAAAATAGTTATAATCTGTGATCATACCATGCCCCCAAACACCATTGGATCCGCAGAATTTCATAAGGTTACAAGGGAATTTGCCAAAAAACAGGGAATTAAAAATTATTTCAGCCATGGTGAGGGAATATGTCACCAAGTAATGCCGGAATATGGGTTGATAAAGCCTGGTTCTGTGGTTGTAGGGGCAGATTCACATACCTGTACACATGGAGCTTTTGGAGCATTTGCAACAGGTATGGGTGCAACCGATATGGCATTTGTTTTTGCAACTGGTAAAACTTGGTTCAGAGTACCCGAAGCATTTAAAATAACAGTTGAAGGTAAACTAGGCCAATTTGTGACGGCTAAAGATGTGATTCTCAATGTAATAGGTGAAATAGGAACCTATGGAGCAACCTATAAAACATTGGAATTTACAGGCAACACAATAGACTCAATGGATGTATCGGGCAGAATGACCATATGTAATATGGCCATTGAAAGCGGTGCAAAAAATGGGATAATGGAACCTAACAAAGCAACATTACAATATCTAAAAAATAGAAATGTCAACAACTTCGAAGTTGTCAAATCAAATAAAGACTACACCTATGAAAAGGAGTTTAACTTCCAAGTTGAGGATATGGAACCACAGATAGCATGTCCCCATAACGTTGATAATGTCAAGCCCATTTCAAGTGTTGAAGGCACCACAATAAATCAGGCATTCATAGGTTCATGTACAAATGGACGTTTAGAAGATCTGGTACAGGCAGGGGAAGTTTTAGAGGGAAAAACTGTCCATGAAGATGTTAGACTTATTATAATTCCGGCGTCTGCTGAAATATATAGAGAAGCTCTCCATAATGGACTTATAGATACATTTATGGACTCAAGGGCAATAATATGCAATCCTGGTTGTGGACCATGTTTAGGTGGTCATATGGGCGTTCTTGGATCCAAAGAAGTATGTATAGCAACCACTAATAGAAACTTCCTTGGAAGAATGGGAGACCCTGAATCTGAGGTTTTCTTAGCTAACCCTGCTGTTGTTGCGGCCTCAGCAATTTCTGGAGAGATAAAAGATCCCAGAGGTTAAAAATGGATCAAAATATCCTTGATGGAATAACCAATATAGAAAATAAAGTGGGCAAACTTTCAAATGCCCAGAAAATATTACTAACAACCGATGGTTCTGTAACAACAATACTCGATGTTATAATGGGCCATGTGACCATAGAAACTTTAGAACAGAAATTTGTTGAAGCTGACACGGAAATGGCCCAATTACTGAAAATTAAAGAGGGAGACACAGTAAATTATAGGGTTGTAGTCATAAAAACAGAAGAGCCTTTAATATATGCAATTTCATTGATTGCAGTTGAAAGACTTGAAAATGATATGAAAGATGATCTTATAAAAGCGGACATTCCAATTGGACGAATCCTCAGAAAACATAACATTGAATCTCGTCGTGAGGTTAAATCTATTTATTTTGAAGATCCAAGCTCTGAAATTAGGGAGATATTTAAAACCAATTCTCCAATGCTCACAAGAACTTATAATATAATCCATAAGGATCAAATTTTGATATGGCTCCTTGAAACATTTCCATACACTCATTTTCAGGATTAGAAATACTTTTAAAATATATTCTAAAAAATATCTGATTTGTAATGGAATTATATAAGATTACAAAAAAAATTAAATAAAAACAAATAAAGAGTGGTCAAAAAAATGGGAGTGAAGTTCAGAGACATTGTATCGCCTGAAAGTATTAAATTTGAACAATTAGAAAATAAAATAGTTGCATTAGATGCGGCTAATATTATCTATCAATTCCTTTCAAGCATTAGACAGGCAGATGGTACACCGCTAAAGGATCAAAATGGGAATATAACATCCCATTTCAGCGGAATACTCTACAGAACATCATCCCTAATAGATAAAGGTATAAAGCCCATTTATATCTTTGACGGAACTTCAGACATCTTAAAAAAGGGTACTCAAGATAAAAGAAGGGAAGTTAAGGAAGAATCACAGAAACAATGGGATAAAGCACTTGAAGAGGGTAGAATAAAGGATGCAAGAAAGTTTGCAACAAGATCTTCAAGAATGTCCAGTGAAATAGTTGAAGGGTCAAAAAAACTTTTAGAACTCATGGGAGTACCTTATATACAGGCCAAGGGTGAGGGTGAAGCTCAAGCATCTTACATGGTAGAAAAGGGTGATGCATGGGCTGTGGGATCACAAGATTATGATTGTATATTGTTCGGAGCTCCTAGAATGGTTAGAAATCTGACCATAACTGGTGGTAAAGCCAATCTTGAAATAATAAATCTTGAAAAGGTTTTAAAGGATTTAGAGATTACCAGAGAACAGATGGTTGATATTGCAATACTTGTTGGAACAGATTTTAACATAGGTGTTAAAGGAATAGGCGCAAAAACGGGTTTAAAACTTATTAAAGAACATGATAATATTTTTAATGTCCTTGAAAAGCAGAATATACAATTAGAAGTTGAACCAGAAATTTTGAGAAATATATTTCTTAAACATGAGGTTGTATCTGATTATAAACTACAATGGAGCTCACCAGGTACAGAGGGTGTGGTTGCATTTCTTTGTGGTGAACACGATTTTTCTGAACCTAGGGTATTGAGTGCCCTTGATAAATTTAAAAAAATCGACAATAAACAGAAGAGCCTCACAGACTGGTTCGGATAGAAATAAAATTAAAAATGTTTTGATTAATTACATTTACTCATATTATTTTCTATTCGTAATATAATTCAAATTACATAAAATAAGTATAGTATTAATTGCAAGTATAATGACCATAACTGTTGATACTTCAAGTATTATATGATTTGGAGCCTGTTTTGATTTTTATTATGTCACATTAAAACGCATTTTTGTAAATCTGTTGATTTACCTAGTCCCGATTAGAATTAAAATTAATTAAATAAACATTCTAAATACTTTACATTTCAAAATCAATACACAATAGGTTTTTAATGGGATATTAAAGTTTAAAAAATATAATAAATTTTCAAGTTTTACATCCATATTTAATTTGAATTAGATTAAAATGCGGGATATTCTCCAAAAAATTCTGCAGCATATCTTCGGGCTGTTCTAACTTGTTCAGGATATTTAACCTTCAGTTTGTCCTCAAATTCTTTTCTGTTATTGGAACCAACAATAAATTTCATTACTTCAAAATAGATATTAGCAGCTGTTTCTGATGGTTTGCATGGCATTTCAAGTGTAATGCAAAGATCATTTCTTTTAAAAACTTCAGTTCTCAAATATGGTGCAACTGAGCTTATTAAAACTCCTTGTTCCAATTCTATTAATGGTGGTACTCCAGATTTCTCCTTCCTGTTACAGTCTACGAGTTTAAGATAACTTTCAGGTTTGTAGCAGTGAAGTTCAACGTAGATCGTGGGTTTATAAATTTTGATAAGTTTTAATATTTCCTTACCCAGGAATGTGTTGTAATAATCTGGATCTAATGTACTAATATATCTGCTTTCTGGGCAATTATAAAGTAAAAGACTACCATTATTAACATCATCATTTTTTAGCTTTTTAATAATCTTAATGGTGGTTAAACCTTCCTTTCCATGGACTCCTCCAATAAAAATGCGAGTTGGTCCCCTATCCTTGAAAATTTTCTTTGAAAACATGATTAATTTCCTGAATCTTTAAAAAAAATAATATATTAGGAAGATCAGGTTCCTTCTTGCCAGTTTTCAAGATATTCGACCTGTTTATTAGATAAATGGTCAATTTCAATTTTCATAGCCTTTAATTTAAGTTCTGCTACACTTATGTCTGTTTCGTCCAATGTTTTGTATATACCAACTTCTAATTTGTTGTTAATTAAATATTTGGCAGATAGTGCCTGCATAGCAAAACTCATATCCATTATTTCGGCTGGATGTCCCTGGCCACGTTCACCTGCAAGGTTTACAAGTCTTCCATCTGCAAGGAGGTATATTTTTTTACCGTCGGCCATAGTAAATTCTTCTATGTCGGGTTTAAGCATTTTAGTAGCTGTTGACATTTTTTCCAGGTCTTGTTTGTTGATTTCTACATTGAAATGGCCTGAATTAGCCAATATACAACCATCTTTCATGTATTTGAAGTCATCTCCTGAAACAACATCTAGATTTCCTGTAACTGTTATTAGCATATCTGCTTCTTTAACAGCTTCTCGTATTTTCATTACACGATATCCGTCCATTCGTGCTTCAAGAGCTCTGATTGGATCAATTTCTGTTACTATTACATTTGCTCCTAAACCTGCAGCCCTCATGGCTACACCACGACCGCACCATCCATAACCACAAACAACTATGGTTTTACCTGCGATTAAAACATTAGTTGAACCCATAATAGAATCGAATGTTGATTGGCCGGTTCCATAACGGTTGTCGAAGAGATATTTCATATATGAATCATTTACGGCCATAATAGGAAATTCTAAAGCTTTATCTTTATGCATAGCTTTTAATCTGTGTATTCCTGTTGTTGTTTCCTCACAAGCCCCTATAATTTTGTCCATGAGTTCTCTTCTTTCTCTGTGGACAAAGAATATCATATCGGCTCCATCGTCGATAATTATATCTGGCTCATGGTCAAGTACTTTGTTAATATTTTCGTAGTACTCTTCGTTTGTTTCACCCCTCCAACCATACATGTTAAGTCCTAACGCTGCACCTGCGGCGGTTGCAGCGTCTTGGGTTGATAATGGATTACAGCCGGTCATTGCTACTTCAGCACCGCCAGCTTGGAGTGTCAAACCTAGGTTAATAGTTTTCGGTTCCAAGTGTAAGCATGATGCTATTGTTATTCCTTTGAAAGGTTGTTCTTCCTGGAATTCCTTTTTTATATGTTCAAGAACGGGCATGTGTCTTTGAACCCATTCTATTTTCTTTTTACCTTCTGGTGCTAATGACATATCCTTTACATTGTGGCTCATGGTCTTCCCCTATTATATTTATTCAGTTTAAAATGAAATACCTTAAAAAAATTCTTACCATTATTTTTATTCTATATATATTTAGGGCTTTGAATATATTTAAGCTTTTAAATAAATGGTGTTTGGGGCTAGTTTATTATTCTTTAAACTTGGATCAAACAGGAGAATCGATAATAAAATTATTATAAGTTTACCATAAAATTTCATTAAAAAAAAATATAATAACAAATTTAAAAAAAATTAAAGAGTAGGAGAAAAAAATATCTCCTAATAGATTGATTTAGGATTTAATATTTAACTGTAATGGCTGAGATCTGCTTCCATTTTTGGTTTAACCTTTTTCATGGCTTCTTTAAAGTGTTTCATATCCACTTTTTCAGATTCAAGACTTTCTCTAAGTGTAAGCATAACAGCTTCACGACATACAGCTTCAATATCTGCTCCAACAAATCCTTCTGTTCTTTTGGCAAGTTCTTCAAGGTCAACATCATCTGCCAGTGGCATATTTGTTGTGTGTACTTTGAATATTGCCATTCTACCATTTTCATCGGGATCATCGACTTTAACATGCCTGTCAAATCTTCCAGGTCTGGTAAGTGCAGGGTCTAATATGTCCACACGATTGGTTGCTGCTATGACTGCTACATCTTGGAGTTCTTCTAGTCCATCTATTTCTGTTAGCAGCTGGTTTACAACACGTTGTGTAACACCGGAATCTGTGCTTGATCCTCCTCTTGTGGATGCTATGGAGTCAATTTCATCGAAGAATATTACTGTTGGTGCTGTTTGTCTTGCTTTTCTGAATATTTCACGTACACCTTTTTCTGATTCTCCCACCCATTTTGATAGTAGTTCTGGCCCTTTCACTGCTATGAAGTTGGCATCGCTTTCATTTGCTACTGCTTTGGCTAGTAATGTTTTTCCTGTTCCTGGTGGTCCGTAGATGAGTACACCTCTAGGTGGTCTTACTCCAAACTTCTCAAAACTTTCAGGATATTTAAGTGGCCATTCCACAGCTTCTTGTAATTCCTGTTTTGCACTTTCAAGTCCGCCTATATCGTCCCATTTAATGTCAGGGACCTGTACAAGGACTTCACGTAATGCTGATGGTTGAACTTCTTTAAGAGCTTCTTTGAAGTCAGATTTTGTTACAATCATCTTTTTGAGTGTTTCTGGAGATATTTCTTCGTCTCCTTTAATGTCTGGAAGTACTCTTCTTAAAACTCTCATTGCAGCTTCTTTACATAATGATTCGAGGTCTGCACCTACAAATCCATGTGTAATCTCTGCCATTTCAACTAGGTCAACTTTATCATCGAGGGGCATTCCACGTGTGTGTATCTGTAAGACTTCGCCTCTTCCTTCTTTGTCGGGAACTCCGATTTCTATCTCCCTATCAAACCTTCCACCTCTTCTTATAGCATGGTCGAGTGCGTCTGGTCTGTTGGTTGCCCCTATTACAACTACTTGTCCTCTTGATTTTAGTCCATCCATAAGGGTTAGTAGTTGGGCTACTGTTCTTCGTTCAACTTCTCCAGAAACTTCTTCCCTTTTAGGGGCTATTGCATCAATTTCATCAATGAATATTATTGATGGGGCATTTTCTTCTGCTTCTTCAAATAATTCCCGTAACCTTTCTTCGGATCCTCCAACATATTTGCTCATAATTTCTGGTCCGTTAATGGCTATGAAGTGGGCATCGCTTTCGTTTGCAACTGCCTTTGCTAGTAATGTTTTACCGGTACCTGGTGGTCCGTGCATTAAAACTCCCTTTGGAGGTGATATTCCTAGACGTTCAAAGAGTTCAGGTCTTTTAAGTGGTATTTCTATCATTTCCCTGACTTTTTTGACCTCTTCCTTGAGGCCGCCTATGTCTTCGTAGGTTACGTCAACAACATTTTTGACTCCTTCAAGTTTTGAAACGTCAACTGGTTCTGTCTGAACTTCTACTTCTGTCATTTCTGTTATCTGAATAACACCTGCTGGTTTGGTGGATACTACTGCGAGTTTAATCTCGCCCATTGGTGCAACATCATTGAAGAATTCATCAAAGAGTCCGGACCTTAATGTTTGTTGTTGCTGTTGTCTAACACCTGTGATAATCATATCTCCCATGGTTAGAACTCTACCAAGAAATGCTGGTTTTACATCTCCACTTATCCTTATTTGTTGATCAACTGGTGCTAATACTACTTTTTTGGCTTCTTTATAATTAGCACGTCTGACTATAACTTCTTCGCCTATTGAAGTTCCTGAATTTTTTCTTATATATCCATCTATACGTATTATTCCTAGTCCAATATCAGATTGTGATGATGCAACTCTTGTGGCTGTTAATTTTTTTCCTTCTATTTCTATGATGTCCCCGTCATGTAAATCGAGTTTCTGCATACATGCTGGATCTATCCTGGCAATTGACCTGCCTACATCTGCTTGTGAAAATGCTTCTGCTACTTTTAATTCCATTTCTTTATTTTCCATGTAAAAAACCCTCCTTTTAATATCTGTAATGTGTGTGAATTGTTTTGTAATCGTTTTANNATAATTTAGTTAACTTATGTTACTATAACATTGCTTTTTCTTTTATATATATATTTGTGTTTCAAATCAAAAAAACTTGTTGACAAGTAATAAAAAAGATCAAATAATATTACATTTATATTACAAAATTTCAGTACTATGAAAGTAAAACAAATGGTATAATTAAAAATAAAAACGAAATTTCAAATATAATCATTAATCTACTAGAATGTATTCTTCAAAAATTGATTGGAGATATTATATAAAGTATTAAAGGACATCTGCCTCTTAAGTTCATGAATTTAAATCAAAGAATATTACTTAAAAAAGGGGTATACTGTTATTTTTTATAGATTAATTTCCGGATATAATCATACAAAATATAATTTCTAAAAAAAAGAAAATAGTAGTAATTTATTTTATAAGTATAATCATTGAAAAGCTTTTCAATGTGTATAATCCAATTTTATTCAATCGTATATGTAAACTGATTTGAAAAGGATTTTTTTATTCCTGCCCCATATTCTTTTAATACAATTTCAGAGCCTTTAATACAAATGTTTCAGTTCCACCCAAACCACATATCGGCATTAACAATAGAATGTATTAAAATAAAAAACTAACGGATTTGGCTTCCAAAACCTTTTAATAATCTTTCAACATCATTAACAACCATTAAATCTATGAAATGATATCTGATGGTGATACTAATTTTTTCAGCTGGAATCTGGTTTCCACTGTAGGTATCGATTACTTCAGCATCCACTACACCATTTAAATTTTTGATTGTATCGATAATTACCTTTGGATCACAAGATTCCGGGAAAATCGCTGAAATATCTTGACTCTTCTGAATATAATTCTCTAACTTCCATTTGTAGAGTTCTTCGCTATTCATAACCTCCACATTTGAAAGTTTAAGCTGTGTAATATTATTATTTTGACTGATAATTAAATAATCTGGTGTAAGCTCATCTAAAATGCCAATATGAACAATTCCAGAATATATATGTCTCAGACCAACTTCTTGACCTACCAACTTCTTTAGAATACTTAATTCTTCTGTCAGGGCAGATATAGCCTTATCAGATCTTCCAAGTGCCGATTCTACATCATCAAGATGTTTGGCTGCCGAGCTCATTTCCTGAACAAAACCCTTTTCATCTTCCTTTGAAATCATATCCTTAAGTTCTACAAAGGTTTCAAGAAAGGTCTCATGGGCCTCATTAATAAAACTGTTCTTAGTTTGGATAGAATAAACTAAATAAGGGTTTTGAGCGGTTATCCTTGCAATTGTATCCAACATAAGATTGTAAATAGGACTTGCAAATTTTCTAGATTCCTTAACATCTATGTCAAGTTTTTCAATGGTTGATGCTATACTGATATATGCAAAGTGTGTTAACCCTTGAACAATACTCATCATCCGATCATGAATCTCTGGAGTGGTGACTATAACCTTACTATTTTCTGATTCTAAGAATTTATAGACTTTATCGTACCATTGTCCTGTTTTAACTGGTGTTAGTACAACTACTTGGCCGTCTAATGATCTTATCCTTGGACCAAACATGGGGTGGGTTGGGAGTACCTCAACACCAGGGGCAGCATACTCCTGCATAACACTGGAAGGTTCCATCTTTACGGATGTAACATCTAGAAGAAGGGATCCTTCTTTCATTTCAGGTGCAATTCCCTTTATTATTTTAGGTGTAATATCGATTGGAATAGCTATAATAACCACATCGGCAGTTGATGCGGCTTGAATATTGTCTTGAATATAATCTACTCCGAGTTTTTTTGATACGGATTCACCAGTTGTAACGTTTCTACCTGTTATAACTACATTAAATCCTTTATTACTTAGAAATGAAGCTATCCATTTCCCTAAGCCTTTAGTACCTCCAATTACAGCTATTTTCAATTATATGTCTCCCATTTAGTTATATAATTCTATGAATAATCCTCTTTCTTAATCATAAAGCTTTATATCTACTATTAATATTCACAATATAAAAAAATAGGGGTTAATCAAGTAATTTATAATCGAAATAAATCTAATAACTTACAAATAAAAACTACAAATAAAAAAAAATAAAGAAACTTACCATAAATTAGCTTTTATCAATATTCTATGTTTTGTATATGAATTTTTTATGTGATTAAATTTATTGTATAATCTTTAATCTCTAGAATTTTCATACAAGACCAATATACATTAATTATTTAATTAGTAGATAAAACAAATATTCCAATGGATAGAGATGATTTTAGGTTTGAATAATTCAATTGTAACATGTTTAGGCATAAAAATAACAGAGTGTTACAATAGAACTAGAAGTAAGGAATATTTAGAATTTTACTAATTATTATCGATCAAAATATGGTGTAAAAATGCGAATTGTTTATCAGGATACCAAGAAAGGGGTTATTGAAGTTGTTCCAGAAACACTGGATGATTTATGGCATTTATCACATATAATTGAAGAAGGTGATCTGGTTTCATCATTAACCAGCCGTAGAATTCAAGATTCAAGTGGTGAAAGATTAAGAAGCGATAGAGGAATTAAAAAAACCTTTTTTATGGGAGTTAGAGTAGAAGAGATCAGTTATCACAAATATACTGGTAAGTTAAGGGCAACAGGTACCATAGAACAAGGTCCAGAAGATCTGGTGCCGTTGGGTTCACACCACACATTGGATCTTAAACTTTCAAATTCAGTGAAAATAAAAAAGGAGAGATGGTCCAAGTGGAATATTAAACGTCTTAAAGATGCCATGAAAGCATCTAAAAAACCATCAGCACTTATAGTTTCAATAGAAGATGATATTGCAGATATTGGAATAATAAGGCAGTATGGGATCGACTATTACGGTCCGGTTATTGGGAATATTTCAGGAAAGAGAATAATACAAAAAGACCGTAAAAAAGCAATAAATGACTTTTTTAAAGAACTTACTGAGACAATTGAGAAATTTAAAGAGGTACAGGCAATAATAATAGCAGGTCCCGGATTTTCAAAGGGTGATTTCTTCGATTATTTAAACCAGAACAATCCAGACATGNNCTTCTTGAAAGTACAGGTGCAGGTGGCAGATCAGGCATTGCTGAAGTACTTAAAAAGGGTATAATAGAAAAAATGGCTACTGAGGGTAGGATAGCTAATGAAATCAGACTGGTTGAGAAAGTACTCGAAGAAATTGGTAAAAGTTCTAAAACAGTTATATATGGAAAAAAAGAAGTTACACAAGCAGTACATGCAGGTGCTGCCGAAACCATGTTGGTAATAGATGAAATGGTAAAGAACAGAGATATAGAGAGACTCATGGATCAAGTTGAAAACATGGGTGGAAAGGTAATGATAATAAGCAGTGAGCACGATGGTGGAAAACAATTAATATCACTAGGTGGCATAGCCGCATTATTAAGATACGGTTTATAAATTAATCATAGGATTATAGAGAATAAATAGATTAATAAAGGGATGTAAAACTTGCAAATAGAATTATTATATGTAATATTAGCTTTAATAGGGTCAGCAGTTCTAACAATTATTATTAAAGGACTGATCACAAGAATAGGAGGAAATCTCTATACAAATATTAGGGGTGGAACTCCCAGAGCTGTGGGTTTAGCACCATTTTTAGTTTTAATACTATTATTTCCGCCACCTGGAAACTATTTAATTGCAATAATTGGTATAGCTGCGTTTATTGATGATCTTGTAGGAAGAACCAAAATAAAAGGGCATAAACTAGAATATGGTCAGCTTTCCCGTGGTATTGGTATGCTGCTGGTTATGATCATAGGTTATTTCTATTTTGGTCCGGTTGCAATACTGATTGCACTCATGATACAGCCATTAAACATAGCAGATATGCAGCCAGGTTCTGCGTGTACAACTGTGATAATAATGGCTTCACTAATGGTTTTAGGAATAATGGCACTCACAACAACCATTTACTATCCCGTTTTAATTATACTAGCTGCATGTATTGGATACGCACCACTGGATTATAAAGGAAGGATAATGATGGGTGAAATTGGTAATCATTCATTTGGTGTTAGTTTAGGTTTAATATTCGTATCATTCGGTAGTATAATAGGAGACTATACAAGTTCAGGGGATTATGGCGCATTTATAGTCACACTACTTCTATTACTACTTACAACTATTCTCATAGCATTTATCCGGCGAAAAAACCTTAAAAATTTCCTGGAAAATAATTATAAAATTATACAACCCAGATTTGGAGATTATTTTATGGATATTTTAACAGGAGGGGGACTGGGAGATCTTTTAAGAAGATTCATACTTAAAAACAAGAATATTATCATAAACAATC
>PMGM01000032.1:299-10821 GCA_003158115.1 Methanobacterium sp. | reverse complement strand
TTTGATCTCCAAATACCTGAAACACCATTTCCAAGGATAGAATACGATGAAATGGTTGATATGGTCAATGCTAGAGGTGTGCACATGGAACATGGTGAAGACATGTCTAGAGCTGCAGAAAAAGCTATGGGAGATATGATGGATGGATATTATTTCATAACCGGATGGCCAACAGCTATAAAACCGTTTTATGTAATGCCAAACACAGAAAATCCATTAAAAAGCTGTGCATTTGATTTAATGTACAAGGATCTCGAAATATCTTCGGGTGCTATGAGGGTACATGACCATGATTTACTGGTTGAAAAGATTAAAAAACAGGGTCTTAATCCTGATTCATTCAACAGATATTTAGCAGCATTTGAATATGGAATGCCACCTCATGCAGGTTGGGGAGTTGGAGCTGAAAGGTTTACAATGACCATGACAGGTTTAAAGAATATAAGGGAAACTGTTCTTTTCCCAAGAGATAAAAGAAGACTTACACCTTAAATCCCTTTTTAATTTTTAAGATTAAAAAAAATGAATATTAATATATAATAATTATTATTTCGAATAAAATTCAGATATTAATTTAAGAGATAATTATGTTTGAATATTAGATTATAGATCTTTATAATTTAGATTATATAAAAAATTATTATAAATATAAAATGAGACAGGAACCCTAGATTATGAACAAAAATAGTGATATGTATGACGTTGCAGTGGTTGGTGCAGGACCTGCTGGAATGATGGCTGCAATAACAGCATCATCAAACGGACACAAAGTGATCCTCATCGAGAGAAACTCTTCTGCTGGTCAAAAACTTCTTCTTACAGGTAATGGGAGATGTAACTTAACTAATACAGCATCTATGAAAGAATTATTAGATAAATTTGGACATCGTGGTTCCTTCTTTAGATCGGCTTTTTCAAGTTTATCAAACACGGATCTCATGAAATTTTTCGAAAATAGCGGTTTAGAATTTAAAGTAGAAGAGGGTGGCAGAGTTTTTCCTGTTACAGACGATTCAAAATCTATCTTAAAAATTTTAGATACATCAATGAAGAAGAATGGTATTAAGATTGTTTATAATGCCCGTCTTCAAAGTATAAAAATACCTTCTAAGGGAAAGGATATTTTTAAGTTAAATTTTTCTTACAACACAGTTATTGTAGCTAAAAATGTTATACTTGCTACTGGTGGTGCATCATATACAGAGACCGGATCAACAGGAGATGGTTTCAGGATTGCACTCGATACCGAACATGGAGTAACTCCAATACAACCAGGTATTGTACCCTTAAAAGTTAAAGAATCTTGGGTTAAGGGTTTACAGGGAATTACACTCGAAGATGTCCGTGTAATCATTAGACATCCAAAAATGGTCTTTGAAGGCGCTAATCTCCTTTTTACACATTATGGTATTTCCGGACCTTTGATCCTTGATAACAGCTCAAAAATTATCTCATTACTCGAAGATAATTCTCATATAGAATTATATCTCGATCTAAAACCCTATCTTAAAATGGAAGAACTTCAAAGTACTTTGATAGGGGCATTTGAAACACATGGAAAGGTTGATGTTAAGAACTATTTGAAATTTTTAATGCCTAACAGAATGATACCTGTACTTTTAAAGCTTGCTGAGACAGATCCTAAGAAGAAAATGAATCAGATAAATAAGAAGGAAAGAAATTCTATTATAAATCTGTTAAAAGCATTTCCACTTACAGTTAATGGACATTTACCAATAGATAAAGCTATTGTTACATGTGGGGGAGTTTCAAGGGATTATATAAAAGCCAATAGCATGGAATCTAAGGTTGTGGATGGCATGTATTTTGCTGGTGAAATCATACAGGGATGTGCACCTAGTGGAGGATATAATCTTCAACAAGCATTTTCAACTGGTTATCTTGCAGGTTTATTGTCTTAAACCTTTTTTATTTGTAACTACTATATATATATATATATCTAATAAACTATCAAAATAGATGGCAATTCAAATTATTAATTAAATTTTTATACCTGATTTTTAGGGGTGGTTTAATGAATGATAATATTAGCAATACAAAGAAGCAACGATTTTATGCTATTTGTGGTATTATTGCACCGATAATATTCTGGATTATGGTTATTGTTGAAAGTATATTAAGGCCGGGTTACAGTCAGTACTACAATTTTGTCAGTGACCTGGGTGTTGGTCATTTAGCAATACTTCAAAATATTAATTTTATATTATTTGGAATTTTGACCATAATATTTACAGTAGGTCTTAGAAATGGTTTACCGCTCCCATCAGGGAGATCATTAAGAGCAAGTGTATGGTTTGTGATAGTATTCGCACTTGGAGTATTATTAGCCGGAGTATTACCTGAAAGTTTTCTCTCAGCAAATCCTCACAATATTGTGAGCGCAACTGCATTTGTAGCGATTATAGCTGCTCAACTACTCATGTGGCAGGGATTAAAAAATAGGGATAAAAATGTATGGGGCCGATATGCTACATATTCACTTATTAGTGGATTAATCTCTTTAATTCTTGTAATAATACTCAAGGTTGCAATTCTTTATGGTTTCTATCCAGGACTATCTCAACGGGCATTCCTTCTTGTATCATGGGCATGGATTGGAATAACAGGAATAAAACTTTATATATTAACCCGAAAATGAAATAGGGATATCTCAGGAACCTTTGAAGTAATAAAAGTAATGTATAACTTTTTATATTATCATTTAATTATAAATTATCAATGTTAATGAGAATTGTAGGAGTTATATAGGAAAGTTTGATAAAATTTTTGGTTTAAATCATGATAAAAGTAGTATATGATATTAAAGTTTATAGGCAAGTTTTAAGAGATATTATTAAGAAAGATGATGTGGTGGTAGAGCTTGGATGCCATGTAGGTAATTCAACTAGGATCATACAAGATCTTTCACCTGAAGGTAGAATTATATCACTGGATAATAGTCCGGAATCTGTAAATGCTATGAAATCAATTACAGATGACTATTCTAATATTGAATTTATAAAAGCAGATGTTAGGCTTCATGAAATCCTGGAGGATGTAGCTAATAAAATTAAAGAGATTGGAAGATGTGATGTTTTATCAGTTGACTTGGGTGGTGGCTACCATCCTGACACAACATTCAAGGTATTTTTTATATGGTCATCAACTTTAAAACCTCGTGACACTATAATAAGAAATAGAGGACTTTTAGATTTTATACATTCAGCTTCAACAGACGAGCTGTTAAAATCCGAAATGGGCTGGCTTGAATCGTCTGGAAACGATGGAATACCACCAAGGTTGAAGGAATTCAAACTTTGGTCTTCTAAAATAAACTAGGAGGTTGTTTTATGATAGGCAAAAGGATCAGGATTGAAAGGATATTAAACAGAAAAACAGGAAGATGTGTTATAGTTCCAATGGATCATGGTGTTTCAGTTGGACCAGTTGCAGGAATAACAGATATGGCTGCAGCAATTGACGAAGTAGCAAGTGGTGGAGCTAATGCAGTTATAGAACATAAAGGAATGGTAGGGAAAGGCCATAGGGGATACGGAAGTGATATAGGTCTTATAATACACCTTTCAGCAAGTACTAATCTTGGACCAGATCCAGATCATAAAGTTCTTGTTACATCCGTTGAAAAGGCACTTAAATTAGGTGCAGATGCTGTATCGATACATGTGAATATAGGATCTGAAAAGGAACCAGAAATGCTTTCACAGCTTGGTACAATATCAGAAACATGTGATGAATGGGGAATGCCATTAATTGCTATGATGTACCCACGTGGAAAGAAGATCACCAGTGAACATTCGGTTGATGTTGTAAAACTTGCTGCAAGGGCCGGTGCAGAATTAGGTGCAGATATTATCAAGACCAACTACACAGGTGATCCTAATACTTTCAAAGAAGTTGTTGACGGATGCCCAGTACCTGTTGTAATAGCAGGCGGGCCAATGGTTGAAACGGATAGGGAACTGCTTGAAATGGTTAAAAATTCTGTTGATGTTGGAGGAGCTGGTGTTGCAATAGGAAGAAATATATTCCAAGCACCATCACCAAGAAAAACAACCCAGGCCATAGCAGGGATAGTACATGATAACATGGATGTTGAAGAGGCACTCAAGATCCTTAATGGTTCTGGCTAGATAAATATTTTAAAAGTACATTTAAACCTCTGAAATTAATTTAGTTGGGAACATTATTACATAAATTATTCAGTAACTGGAAGGTATAAAATGAAGTTTGCATGGATTATGGCAGAAGGAAAAGTATGGGATATTAAGAAGCAGTTCATTACAACAGCACTTGAATCTGGAATAGAACATGTTGTTGACTTCTCCGATGTTGATAAGATAAAAAAGCTTGGAAATCTTAGCCTTGTGTCTGATACTGATGATGCAGATATATTAATGGTTGGAAGAAATTCTGAAGGTGATGGAACCAACTTAATTTCCGATGACTTATCAAAATCAAAGGATTTAGAAAAAGTATCTAATCTAAAAAGAAATGGTAAAACTGTAGCTGCCTATGTAGAGATTAGCAGTAAAAAACACGAAGAGCTAGCATCTAAACTTGGAAAAGTAGCAGATTATCTTATACTACTTGGTAAAGATTGGACGGTCATACCACTCGAAAATATCATTGCAGAACTCCAGGGTGAAGATGTTAAAATTATAGCTGCTGTAAACAATTTTGATGAAGCTAAACTTGCTCTTGAAACACTTGAATATGGTACAGATGGGGTTCTTATCGTTCCCGATGATATTTCCCAAATAAAAAAGGTTGCAGAACTAGTTGAAACCATAGATTCAGAAAGCTATGAACTTGTACCCGCTACAATCACACGTATAGAACCTGTTGGTTCAGGAGACAGAGTATGTGTGGACACATGTTCCATAATGAATGTTGGGGAAGGTATGTTAGTAGGTTCCTACTCTAAAGGACTATTCCTAGTTCACAGTGAATCTTTAGAAAGTGAATATGTGGCATCTAGGCCATTCAGAGTTAATGCAGGACCAGTACATGCTTATGTGATGACACCTGGTAACAAGACACGATATCTTTCTGAAATAGAAACCGGAGATGAAGTGTTAACTGTCGATAAGAATGGAAATACCAAAACCACAGTTGTTGGCCGTGTTAAAATTGAGAAAAGACCATTGATGCTGGTTGAAGCAGAATATGATGGTTTTACCATAAGGACACTTCTTCAAAATGCAGAAACCATTAGACTCGTACAAGATAATGGCAATCCATTATCTGTTGCTGAACTCAAAATAGGGGATAAAGTAATGGTATATTTGGATAAAAGTGCCAGACATTTTGGGATGGCTATTGAAGAGACGATAATCGAAAAATAATTTAATTATATGATATTTTACTTAAGATTTATTTATCCATTATTTTGAGGGTGAGTATAAAATGTCAGGATATCAAGTTGAAATAATCAGTCCAACTAATAAAGATGCCCTTTTTGATGATTTACTTTCTAAAGTTAGGTATGAAAGAAAGGCTAATATTCATGGTGCATGTGTTAAACTTTTAACAGATAACACTGATTTTAAAGAAGAATGGGAAGATAACTTCAAATTCATGAACGAAGACATAAGACCACATGCAAAAATATTTTCAGTTGTAGACGGTGGAAAACTTCGGGTTATGTACGAACCACTTTCAAAGACTTGTATAATCAAAAACTGTGATTATTATGGTTGGATAAAAAGTATTGCATTAGCTGCAATATCTGATTTCTTCGAAGAATATCACAGTGTACATAGAAGATACTCGGTACACGGCTCAACAGTTGACTTTAAAGGTCATGCAATTGCCATAATAGGACCACCAGGAACGGGTAAGTCAACACTCACATATGGATTGCTTGAAAATGAAGATTTTAATTATATATCCGATGACTGGTTTTTTACAAGACTCTTCAAAAATGCGGCGGTTGTATATTCATCTGAAAAAAATTCATACATACGTGACGATATAATAAATGTATGGAAATCCTTTTCAGAAGAACTTAAAAAAGTTAAACTTGACACACGTGGCAGAGGATTAGCCGATGTAAATACATTGTTTGAGNNGAAAGTTCAACACTTCAAACAGTTATATTACTTGAAAGGGATATTGAACATCCTCCATTTGTTAAACTTGATGTTGATGATGCAATGGATTTTATGATTGAAAAGGATTTTTGTAATCCACATCAATTGGTTAGAAATATTAGAAAGTTCGATCTGAGAAAAGAATTTTTCAAGGAACTTTTCAGTAATTTAGATGTGTACCTCCTGAACACTATTGAAACTCCTAATGAAAGTCTTAATAGAATAAAGAATCTTGCAACTAGGTGATAAATATGAGAGCATTTATGGCTATCGAATTAAATTCTAAACTTGTAGATAAAATAATAGAAATTCAAAAAACATTAACAGAGGCCAATGCACTTGTAAAATTTGTTGAACCTGAAAATTTACACTTTACATTTAAGTTTTTAGGTGATATAACTCCTGAAAAGGCAGATGACATAATTAATATGGCAGAAACGAAAATAGAATCTTACAAACCGTTTGATATTAAAATCAAAGGTACTGGTGCTTTTCCAAGCCTGGGATATATTAAGGTTATCTGGCTTGGTATTGAAGAACCTGATGAATTTTCAAGGATGCAAGAAGATTTTGACCAAGAATTTGTTAAGATGGGATTTAAGAAGGAGAGAAGTTACATACCACATCTAACAATTGGACGTGTTAAGGGTGTGCAGAATAAAGAATTACTAGTTTCAATGGTAACTGAACTTGAAGATGTTGATATAGGAACTATGAATGTTGACAGATTAATTCTTAAAGAAAGTGATCTAACACCAGTTGGACCTATATATACTGATATAAAGGAAATATATCTATAAAATTTATAATAAAGACAAATAGAAGGATATATGATATATTCAGATTATAAAGATGATTATATCAAAATAATTTGGATGATTTAGAATAATCTAGATCTGCAAATGTATACTCTAGATACACACATATATTTTTTAATTATATTTTTTAAATTCAAAGGTGACTTATTTGACAGATATAGATTATGATAATCTTTTAATGAAAATAAAACCTTCAAAAGAAGAGACTGAGAAGGTACAAAAACTTTCTAATCAACTGATTAAAATTATTAATGAAAGTTCAAATGAGCTGGATATCCCAGCAACTGCTGTTCTTGTGGGTTCAGTTGCCAAGGGAACATGGCTGGCCGGTAATGCAGATATTGATATTTTAATCAAGTTTCCATTAGAGACATCCAGTGAATATCTAAAGGAATATGGGTTAAAAATTGGACATAAATGTATTCAGAAGATGGAAGGTATTTCAGAAGAACGTTATGCATCACACCCATATGTAACAGGTTATATTGATGGTTATTATGTGGACTTTGTACCATGCTATGATATAGAAAGTTCCATTGAACTTAAATCAGCTGTTGACCGAACCTTACTTCATACAGAATATATTAAAGCTAATTTAACAGATAAACAAGCTGATGAAGTTGTTTTACTTAAAAAATTCATGGATTCAGTTGGAACATACGGATCAGAATTTAGAGTTGGTGGCTTTTCAGGATACCTATGTGAAATGTTGATACTTAGATATGATAATTTCATCCAAACCCTTAGAAATGCTGCTAAAAACTGGAACTATGGGTATATTGTGGATATAGAGAATTATGGAACCGCCAACTTATTTAAAGATCCATTGGTAGCAATCGACCCTGTTGATAAAAAAAGAAATGTAGCTGCAGCACTCACACTACAAAAAATGTCAGAATTTATTGTTGCAGCTGGAAACTTCTTACACAGCCCATCTGAAGAATATTTCCTATTAACGGAATATAAAACCGAACCAAATATTATATTGGAACAATTCATAAAAAGAGCCACAAAAACAGTGCTTATTTGTTTTAAACCACCAAAAATACCTGCAGATGCTATTTATCCACAGATCAAAAAGACTGAAAACTCTATTGTAAGGGTAGCTGAATCAGAAGGGTTCTCTATTTTTGGAAGTGAATCCTGGACAGATGAAAATGATCTAGCAGTTATTCTAATAGAATTTGAAACATGGAAACTTCCATATATCAAAAAACATGAAGGACCACAAATATGGATCAGAGAACACCAGGAAAGATTTCTAGAAAAATATGGTCAAAATGCATGGATTAAAGATGATAGATGGGTTGTAGGGGTAAAACGTGATTATATGGATGGTGAATTACTTTTATCAGATCTTATGACTGGTAAGAAATCTGGATATTTGAAATTTGGGAAACATCTTAAAAAGAAGATTATGAAAGAACATCAAATAATCGATGTAACAGAATATTTAAATTTAGATAAGGCAGAAGGTAAAATTTTATACTTTTTACATCATTATCTGAATCAGGGTGAACTTCTTTATCGATAAAATTTAAATATTATTTAAAATTAATTAGAGTATTTATTATCCATATAAATAGATACTCCATTTTTTTTAATGATTTAAAATATTAAATGAACAGATGCACTAAATTCATTGTTAACTAATTTTTATTAATACTTCTATAAGCTAANNGTGGCGTACCTGCCTTCAAATTTTCGCCCATCTAACGTGGGTTAAGAATCAATTAAATAAAAAATCATGGAAATGATTTTTTAGAAGAGTATTAGTTTTAAAAGATTATAATTAAAAATATGACTTAAATCATTATGGAAAAAAAAGTCGTGGAACGGAACATAAAGTAAAGAAATAAAATGAAATGGAATAGGGATAATAATCCATGGTAAAAAAACATCTTAAAGGGATGGAAATTGGGATAAAAGAAGGCGAAGTTGAAATAAAAACTTTATGGAAAACAACCTGTGATGATGAAACGAAAAACAAATTAACCATAAATTTCCTATTATGGCAGTTGAAAAGGTACTGGGAGAATCCGTTATAGTATATAAAGATAAAAATGGAAAAACTCTGTTCAATACCTGTATGTTATTAGAAGCACACGATAATGATGATGAACATAAAATAGAAATAAAGATAAGGAAGATGTTAAACGAAGCCTTAAAAACTATTTAATCATATCTGCATGTATTTATTGTTATAGTGGCAGATATTGATTATATATTATATCGAACTGCTTTTAATTTAAGATGTTTTAATATCTGAATATTTTAATCAAATTCTATTTTAAAATTGAGTGCAGGGGACGGGATTCGAANNGAACCTATCCCCTTAGTCCACTTGGGTACCCCTGCATATGCTTCAATTGTTGAAGATTATTTATTGGTCCTTTTTTTTACGTATAAGAAGTTATATATAATGTATATATAATAATAATCGATTTATAAATGTTCCCATCGTTATCGATAAATAAATGCTGCAGAAATAAAGGTTATGGCCATCATATAGATCATTTAATATTCTAAAATGAATCATAACATTAAATTGATATTAATTGTTTTATAAATAATGGTGAATTATTAAATGCTTTATAGAACATTTGGAAAAACAGGCAAAAAAGTTTCGATACTTGGTTTTGGATGCATGAGGCTTCCAATACTTGAAGGAAATCCCTCAAAAATAAATGAACCTCTGGCAACAGAGATGCTTCACTATGCCATAGATCATGGTGTAAATTATGTTGATACAGCTTATCCATATCACGGCCTCTCTTTTACTGAAGGAGGTAATAGCGAAACTTTCCTTGGAAAAGCTCTAAAAAATGGTTACAGGGAACAGGTCTATCTAGCAACGAAATTACCCAGCTGGAATATCCAAAAAAAAGAAGATCTTAATTACTATCTAGATGAACAGCTTAAACGACTTCAAACTGATAGGATAGATTTCTATCTTTTACATGGCTTAAGCAAAACTACATGGGAACCGCTAAAAAAATTGGATGTTTTTGAGTTTCTGGATTCTGCAATTGAAGATGGGAAAATAGGATATGCTGGTTTTCATTCCATGATGAATTAAAGCTTTTTACCGAAATTGTGGACTCTTATAAATGGAGTTTTTCTCAAATACAATTAAACTACATGGATCAGGAGTTTCAGGCTGGAAAAGCTGGACTCGATTATGCATACTCTAAAAATATGGGAACTATCATTATGGAACCACTTAGAGGCGGTAGTCTTACAAACAATGTTCCTTCAGACATCCAAGCCATATGGGATCATGCAGAGACTAAAAGAAGTCCTGCCGAATGGGCTTTACGTTTCCTGTGGGATCAACCAGAATTAATGTAGTTTTGAGTGGTATGACTTCTATGGAACATGTTATAGAGAATGTTAAGATTGCAGAAAATGCTCATGCCTATAGTCTCACCGATGGAGAGAGAGATCTAATTCAGGAAGTTAGAGAAGTTTACAATGCAAAAGTTCATGTTGATTGCACTGCTTGTGGTTACTGCATGTCCTGCCCTAATGGGGTTGATATTCCTAAAAACTTGAATATGTTAAATGAGTTTTATATATATATATATATAT
>PMGM01000032.1:0-265 GCA_003158115.1 Methanobacterium sp. | reverse complement strand
ATAAGAAAGTATCTTAAAGAAATCCAAGAAATTTTTGAAAAAGATAATACTTCCTAGTGAAACTAAATTTCAAGCCGGAACCTTCCATGTTCAGCTTCTACCATATCTCTTCATTGTTTTTACCATAATATTCTTATTGAAATAGCAAACGAATATCTAGAACCACATCTTTAATTGTTAAATTGACGAATTATTAATCCATTTTAAACAATGGTATTTATAGATATACACACAGTAATTCTGAAAGGAGCTATTTAGATGTATA
>PMGM01000077.1 GCA_003158115.1 Methanobacterium sp. | reverse complement strand
ACACGTAGAGATATTGCACATTGAATGTAATTTTCAATAATATCTACATAATTAGGACAACATTTTTGAATTATCATAAGTTCCTTTTTTATAACTGGATGGTAACTAGGATGGCAGAATGGTGATGCGCCAAAAAGATAAATTAATATCCAACTGTAGCGTAAAAAGTTTCTTGCAAGTCCGAAATGTATTTCATCAATAAATAAACGTTTATCCATACCATTACCGTATTTATGTTGTAGATATTCTAATAGTTCATCTCCAAATGAAAAATTATAATGTATTCCTGAGATCATCTGCATTTTTTTACCATATCGCAGTGCAAGTCCCTTTCTATATATTTGCATGTGGTTTCCATGCTCAGAATCAGAAAAATTGGCAATTGGAATACGATCTTCAGCTGGAAGTTTTGGGGGCATACTTAATGGCCAGAGGAGTTCATCTCCTATATTATTTTCTACTTCAGAATTTATAATATTCAATCCATCATATACTTCATCAACCGACTTGTAAGTAGGAGTTATCATCTCAATCTGACTTTCAGAAAAATCGACAGTAATATGTGGATTTCCTGTTTTATCCCCAAATGCTGAGGGATGGGCTGTTAAAGCAAGATCCCCCGAGGAAGTGATCCTCTGAGATTCCTTTTCTACACCAAATTTACCTTCTATCAATAACTTTCCTTTATTATCTTCTAAAAAAGACCTTGATATGTCCAAGAAATCCCAGTTCATAAAATCCCCTTTATTTTTCTACAATTATAAATTATTGCTATTATTTACATCTAACACAGTCGAATAACTCACATACTAACAATATACAATTTTTATTTATTATATTTCTGATTAGTTTAGACAGAGAATTAGATAATTTATATATCCTTTAATTCAGACATTTCAACAACACTATATTGAAACTTAACATAAAATAAATTTATCGGATAATCAATAGTTTTGTGATGTAGATTTACTAATATTTTTAGTATATCTAAAATTAGAATATTTATATTATTAAATTAACTAGCTAATTCAAAATTATATTTAGAATTAAAAATTTAATAGTAACTTATTAATATAACAAAATATTATATGTTATTTTATAATATATTGTAGGGCAGATTTTTTTTCAGTTCTCAAAAATTTAATAAATCAATATAATTATCAAAAATTTGAAGAAATTATCAATTAAATATAGTTTATCAATTTGTCTCAAATTAAAATTAATCACTGAATGAAAGGGGTATTAATATGGAAATAGATCCAGCAGTTGAGAAAATATTAATGGACATCACAAATAATGAAGAGGGTAGTGTTTCGATTATTGAATGTATTTTAAACGGAAAAACTTTCGATTCAGAGATAGCTGAAGAAACTGAAATAAAATTGAATACTGTTAGAAAAATTTTATATAAATTTCACGATGCAGGTATAGCTTCATACAAAAGAACGAAAGATCCTGAGACCAATTGGTTTATTTACAGTTGGAAGTTTGACAAGGAAAAGGTATCAGATATAATATCTAAAAAACATCAAAGAAACACCGAAGATATTGAAAAATCAATTAAATATGAAGAAGAAAATATGTTCTTTGCATGTAAAACAAATGGTCATAGATACAAATTTGAAAAAGCATCTGAATTCAATTTTGTATGCCCAGATTGTAATGATACATTAGAATATCAGGATAATACCTCACGTATTATTGAGTTACTAAAGGAGAAGGCTGATAGTAAATCTACAAATAAACTAAGTACTGAAATAAAGTATATTGAATAAATAGTTATATATATACTTTATTTATATTTTTTAATAATTTATAATGGCTAACTGTATTAAATCAAGTCATAACTGATTTTTTATTATTTTCTGGATAGTTTATTACATTCTTATTTTATATTTATTTTTTCTGTTCTATATGATCATAAACTTTAAATAATTAATAGTTCATTTTAGTATATAGTTTACGAATGTAAACTATTATTTCTGGTACTATTGAATTTTATATAAAATTGAGTGATATGTTATGGATGAAAAGAAGATAGATAATTTGATTGAAGATATGTTAGAGGACACTTTAATCTATACTGTACTTTTTAATCGAGAATTAACTAATTTAGGTGAGAGGGAGTTTATCAAAACATTTTTATGGTTGATATCTATCGAAGAATATGATAATCCTTCATTATCTGGACTTGGAAAGATGCTAAACGTATCAAAGTCTCAGATGACATTAAAAATGGACAAACTGGCACAACCTGGTTTTACTGAACGAATACCAGATGAAGAAGACCGTAGAATAATTCGAATAGTATTAACACCAGAAGGACGGAATTTCATAAAAAATTCTCAAAAAACTGTTAAAGATAGTATGATACAATTATTATCTCCACTGACTCTTGAAGAGGTTGAAGAACTTAAAAAAAGCATAGCAACAATTAAAAATGTTGTCTTTAAGATCCAGAATCGAAAAAAAAGATGATTGCAATATATTAAAATTAATATTAAACAAAATTTGAGAATTCAAACATCTAAGTTCAATGATTTTACAAATACCCTTGGATGGACTTAAAATTGTATTATTATTAAAAATAATTTTTAATATACATTTTTAACTTGAAGGAGTGATAAATTTGGAAATAGCAAATGGCATAAAAATGTTAGAAATACCTATGAAACTCTTAGGGCGAGAAAGAGACATATATCCCACTCTTATATGGAATGATAATAATGTTATTTTAGTTGATGCAGGAATACCAGATAGTTTACCAAAAATTAAAAAGGCAATGGGAAAAGCTGGTGTGCCTTTCAAAAGGCTCAACACAATCATAATCACACATCAAGACATAGATCACGTTGGTGGAATTAGAAGTATCTTAAATGAATTACCCCAAGTAAAAATCTTTGCGCATGGGGCGGATAAACCCTATATTGAGGGTGAAAAAAGATGGATAAGACTCAACACAAACTTCATGAATCGTATAAACAACCTACCCGAAGAAGAGAAGAATAAGGTCCTAAATCTTTTTGAGAATTCTAATGTTCAAATTAACAGTACGTTAACCGATGGTGAAGAGCTGGAATGCTGTGGAGGAATTATGGTAATTCACACACCTGGCCATACCCCCGGCCACATATGCCTGTATCATAAACAGTCTAAGACTCTAATTGTAGGCGATGCGATGAACGTTATTGATGGGCAGTTAACTGGACCAAACAAAGATTCAACGAACGATAAAGACGCCCAAATGGCCTATGAGTCTCTTAAAAAGTTTGAAGATTATGATATTAAAAATTTGATTACCTACCATGGTGGCTTATTTAACGATAAACCAAATCAAAAAATTAAGGAATTATTATAGGCGAACTGGATGAGCAATATTAGTTTAATTCTGCTTCCATTATTTGGATTTATTATAGGTTTACTAGTAACCACACTTGGTGGAGGTGGGGGTTCATTATACGTACCTATTTTAACACTATTCTTTGGTATACCTCCACAGGTTGCAGTTGCCACTTCATTAGCAACGGTATTACCTACCACGGCTGTGGGAGCTGCTGGCCATTATCGTATGGGAAATGTGGATATACACACAGGCATAATTCTCGGAATAGGTGGAATATTAGGCACATTAATCGGTGCATATATTGCAAATTCAATCCCACCAACACTTTTAAAAAAAGGACTAGGTGTTTTATTATTAATAATGGTAATTCCAATGATAAGAAGAGTATTAAGAGGACATAATAAACAGGCAGATGAAGAAAAAGAAGATATATCAGAAGATAAAAAAAAAATTAACACTCACAGGATATAAAAGGATTATAGCCTCCTTTTTTGGAGTAATATCAGGAATACTGGCAGGAGTTTTTGGTCTAAGTGGAACAGCACCTGTAACAGCTGGTCTTTATAGTTTAGGTCTACCAACACTGATGGTTGTGGGCACAACAGTTTTTGTACTTGTATTCAATTCAATAGCGGGTGTTGGAGGATACTTCTTATTAGGACGGTTTGATATAACTTTGACTATTCTTCTTGGAAGTGGAGCTGTATTAGGTGCATTTTTAGGACCTAAATTACTTAGTAGAATCGATAAAAAAATTATTGAAAAAGTCATACCTCCAATTCTAATATTAATATCCATAATATTTGGTTTATCATTGATATTGAGTTAAAAATAGAATTTAAATAACTGAAATTTAAGCTATTTACTTTGAAATTTAAAAGTAAATATTTATTATCCTGTAAAATATTGGATTAAAAATAAAAATATGGGGGGATTTTTTGAAAATAACAGATGCGGTTTATGCATTGGATTCAACAAAAGGGAATTATGTATATGTAGTTTTGGGTAAAGAAATAATTTTAATCGATACAGGACGTTCTAAAAATGGAGAAGGTATTTTAAGTGATTTAAAATCCATGAATGTTGACCCCATTGATATTAAACATATTTTTATTACACATCATGATATGGACCATACAGGTAGTCTGGCTTACCTGGAACAGGCAACAGGTGCTAGAATCTGGGCATCTGAGGAGGATATTTCTGTTATATGTGGTAAAAAAAATCCTGATGGACTTAAAAAACTTGTTAAATATATTATTAAAGTTAATCCACCAAAAAATATAAATCCATACCCTAAAGACCATAAAATTGGAAATGTTGAGGTAATACCAACTCCAGGACACACACGTGGTCATGTATGTCTTCTATATAAGGATGTTATGTTTATTGGTGATCTATTCAGAACATCAGATGGGAAAATAACTCCCATGTACTCATTAATGAATTGGAATAATAAACTTCAAAAAGAATCCATATCTAAAATAAATAAATATCATTTTAATTGGATATGTCCTGCTCATGGAGAACCAATTAGAAATAAAGGCCAAATTAACGAATTATAATAATCCTATTTATTTTACGAGGGATACTATGAGACCATGCAATGTTTTTTTATTTGAAATTGGAAGGTGGCTATAGAATGGAATACAAATGGACTGCTATGTCTAATACTTTCATAGCTACTTTAATGGCTAGTATAAATACATATATTATTCTAATTGCCCTTCCAGCTATTTTTAATGGTATCCATATAGACCCGCTTAATTCATTTCAGTATCTATTATGGATATTGATGGGTTATGGATTGGTAACAGCCACACTACTTCTAAGTTTTGGCCGTCTATCAGATATGTATGGACGAGTTAAAATGTTCAGATTAGGATTTTTAATATTCACAGTAGGATCTATTCTTTTATACCTAACACCTTCCACTGGTGATGCAGGAGCAATAGAAATTATAGTTTTTAGACTTGTTCAGGGTGTTGGTGCTGCATTTTTCCTTGCAAATAGTGCTGCCATAATTACTGATGCGTTCCCATCTTCTGAGCGGGGAAAAGCTTTGGGGATAAATATTGTAGCTGCCATTGCAGGAAATTTTTTAGGTCTGGTTATTGGTGGTGTGCTTGCAGTATTCAACTGGAGGTATGTTTTTTTAATCAGTATACCATTTGGACTAATCGGAACAATATGGTCATTTAAACTTAAAGAACTATCCAAAAAAGCCCTTAAAACTAAAATAGATATATGGGGAAACTTCACATTTGTACTTGGAATTACATTAATACTAGTTGGTATAACCTATGGATTACTACCCTATGGTAATAGTCCTATGGGTTGGAACAATCCATGGGTAATAGCTGCCATGATAATTGGATTATTTTCATTGATTTTATTCCCCTTCATTGAGAATAGGGTTGAATCCCCTATGTTCAGATTAGATCTATTCAGAATTAGAAGTTTTGCATTTGCAAATATAGCTGGATTATTGGGTTCATTAGGTAGAGGTGGGCTTATGTTCATGCTCATACTGTTGTTGCAGGGAATCTGGTTACCACTACATGGTTACAGTTATGCTTCAACTCCTTTCTGGGCAGGTATTTATATGTTGCCTTTAACAGCAGGAATAGTGATTATGGGCCCTCTTTCAGGTGTATTATCCGATATCTATGGACCCAGATGGATATCTACAGGTGGTATGATTATTGTCACCACATCATTCATAATGTTCGCGGCTCTTCCAATAAATTTCAATTTCGGGGAATTTGCTTTTGCAGAATTTTTAATGGGTATTGGAAGTGGAATGTTCAGCACACCCAACACAGCCTCTATAATGAATTCGGTACCATCAGAAGATAGAGGAGTGGCTTCAGGGATGATATCAACCCTGAGAAATACTGCAGGCACAGCCAGTATGGCAATATTTTTTACCATTGTTATAGTGGGAATAACACAAAGATTTCCAGATGCTATGTTATCATCACTGACCAGTATTGGTGCTGTTAATCTAGCCCCAGTATTAAGTAATATTCCACCTACTGCAGCATTATTTTCAGCATTCTTAGGTTATAACCCAGTCAATGCCATATTAATCACATTCCCTCCATCAATAGTAACCCATATACCTAATTCAATTTTAAACACATTGACTGGTATAACATGGTTCCCCTCAACACTTGCAAATGCATTTTTACCATCGCTACAAACATCATTCATTATTGGTGCTATAATATCAGCTATAGCAGCTATACTATCTGCACTTCGTGGAGAAAGATATATACATGAAGATAAAGTCAATAAAGATAGTTCAAAATCTAAGATAGATCCTCAAGAATTGGAAATAGTTGAAAAATCAAGTTAAAAAAAACTATAGTTTTTTTAATTAAACCTAATGAATGAAATGTTTGATTATATGAAAATATTTTCAAGTTAATATACTATAATATTATGTATAAAAAAAACCAATGAAATTAGATTTATTTAGAAATGTGGGTGATTTAATATGGTCCTTAAAAATCATTTTCTAAAGGGATATCAATGTTATTTGTGTGGAAACAACTTATCTAAAATAAAGAACATTAATATATCATTTGCCACCCAATTAAGATTGCGAAGTGGAGATAGCAGATTAGCACATAGACCGAATTTAATAATATTCTAAAACATCATGTGCAGTGTGAAAAATGTGGACTAATTATTTGCAGGTCGTGTGGGAATAATATTGTGGGCTGCCTTTCATATTATCTGGTCAATAAGATGGTTTTATGGTTATTTTAAATACCGTAAAACAACCCTTGCAGATGTGCTTAGGGCCATGAACAAACAGTAAATATTTTTGTTTAAATACATTTAATGGTTTAACAGACTTATCATCATAACCATTGAACTTTAAATTTGTAATTACGAATTTTAACTATATCGATTAAGATTTCTTATTAAATTTTTCTCCAGTATGTTGTATAATAACTATAATTGGGGTTATATTAACTTTTGGTTATTTTAATACTTTAAATATTGATTAACTAGTCGGAAGATTGTGTTCCTTCACAAAATTTAAATAGTAGGGAATTCATATCTCGAAGGGTTAAGTGGATATTATGTATCAGAATTATATTAGATTTTTGATATAAAATTAATATCCTGGAGGATTAATGGGGTAAAATGGATAAAAAGGGTTAAAATCTTTGACAATATAATAATAATTAATAAAATATGAAGTTTCCATATTTGAAGTCCAAAAGTTCGATCATCATGTGAACCAATTTAAAAAAACTGACTTCCCAGGAAAGTACTTGATACAAAAGTTGAATTTTAAGTTGAAGGTATTTTTAGAATTAGATATTGAGGTGGATTAATATGATGATGAACGACCAAATTAAAGAAGATTTAGATCAGTCCAAATACATTTTAGAGGGATTAACATGCTATTAGAAGATATTATTCTAATCTTCTTATTTCTGTTAATACTAACTATCGCTGCCATACCCATTGGTAAATACATGTCAAAGGTCTTAACAGGTAAAGAAACCTTCATGACCCCGGTGATACGACCGATAGAAAAATTTATTTACCACATATGTTTCATTGACGAAAATCAAGAGATGTCATGGAAAAGATATGCATACGCATTAATCATATTCAATATAATTGGAATAACGTTTCTTTTTGTTTTACAATTAATACAAAACTTTTTACCGCTGAATCCTGCACAAATGACAGGTGTAAGATGGGATACAGCATTAAATACAGCAATTTCTTTTGCAACTAATACCAACTGGCAATCCTATGCTGGTGAAAGTACAATGAGTTACCTAACTCAGATGTTAGGAATGACTGTACAGAACTTTTTTTCAGCTTCAGTGGGTATTGCAGCTCTCCTAGCTTTAATCAGAGGTTT
>PMGM01000031.1 GCA_003158115.1 Methanobacterium sp. | reverse complement strand
GCTGGTTGTGTTTTTTGAGCTTTTTCTAATATTTCATTGTCATAGTAAGCTTTTAAGTAAATGAATGGTATATTTAGTTATCTTTTATTATTTGAGGGTTTGTATCCCATCTAATTCTCTTTCAATACTATATCCATTAAGATTAGATCGGGTTTCTTTTCTTCTATTATTTTTATGCATCTTTTCCATTTGAAACAATTGCAAGCATATTATACCCTAAATTTTTTAATATTTGTTCTAAATCTTTTGCTATTAAATTATCATCTTCAACAATTAAGATTTTTGAGTTTAACGTTGTTTCATACCCCTATACTGAAGTTTTTTACATCATAAATACTTATGTACCTATATTAAGATTATATAATTCCAACATAAATTTATGGAACGTTAAATAAAGTTTTTCGAATATTTGTCGGTAAATCGTTTTTGATTTTTAATTAAAAAGTGGACGATACAGTATTTGTTTTTGTCATTACGAATAGTTTATTTTTAGTAAAAGATCAAATTATTGGCTATTTTCGTTAAATATATCTGTTTAAAAGTTCAATTAATATAATAAGGAGTGAAATATTGATAAAGTTAAAAGATCTAAAAATAAGTAAAACCGAACAAAATATTACAAATATATCCTTTAAATTTGAGGATACCAAAGTTACCACTGAACAAAATCAGTTTCTTAAGGATAGACTTGAAAATTATAGAAAGTATATTCCTAAGGATTATTCTATGAAATTAAGATTAGAACATCAATACTATACAGAAAAATTGATCATAAAACTCACACTTACAATTCCAGAACACATTATGACTGATGATCTAAGTGAATATACAGAGATAGTTATGGATCAAATAAACATATTTAGAGATTTTTACGATTCACAAAATATAATATTACAAAATAAATTTTAATAATTTATTCTTCTCATGGCTTTTTCACATTATCTATCCTTTCTTTTTCTTCCATATATTTTTCAATACGTTTTAAACGTATTTCCTGTGCTTTCATCAGTTTATCTTTTTCAAGATTTTCAACCTGCAATTCATTTATAATTTCTTATTTTCATATTCAAGGATTTTAACTTCAGTATCTTCAATTGAAATAAAGGGTATTGCTTTGATATATGCTTCTTTAAGTTTAGAAATATGTTCTGAAATGGTGGTTGCAAAATATTTCTCATTGCATAGGATCTGAAGAATGGCTGAAGGTCAGGTTTACCAAAATTACATTTATTATTTAATCTTTGGAAATAGAAACAAAATGTTTGAGGGCGTGTTGGATTTATACCCGTTCTAAAAAGTGGATCTTTAAGAGATTTTGGATGATCAGTTTTCAAATAATCAAGAATTGCAGTTAATGATTCAGGACTACTAAATGTAACATATGACATTTCTGTTTTTATTCGTGTTATATGCCATGTTGGAATCATCAATTGATTTTTTAATCTTTTTTCTTCTACTATTTCAATAAGTTCCCTATTAAACATAATCACTTTGGACATCTTAATATCATCTTGTAAGGATTTAACTAGTCCCTACAGATAATGATATGACTTCATTCATTCCCATTCCAGATGAAGTCATAAGGTATATTATTGCTTTGTACTTTGGGTTTGCTAATGTTAATGCAAATCTTATATCTTCTTTTGTTGGAATTGCATCTCGAAGTTCTTGGCGTGTATCTTTTTTCAATATTACTCTGGGAACATCTATATCTTGTTCATGATACATTGAACGTACAGATCCCATGTGGGTTTTTACACTTAGTAAACTGAAATTTTGAGAATCCAAATAATCTTTAAAATCTAATAAATATTTCTTGATTTTCCTACGTACTCATACCGATACGTGCTTCTTCTTCAGCTTCCTATACCCATTCTTCAGGTGTTTTATTAAGAAATTCTATATAATGTTATCCCACGTGTAAATCTTATGTAATATTTGGTTTAATATTATGATTTTGAATATATTCTTTGATTAATGGATCATCTTTTAAATCCATGAATGCTATATCTTTTTTGTAGATATTTAAAATTAATTATAGAAGTGAAACATTCACATTATACTATAAGTTGTTAATATAGACATTGAACAAGATACCTTCAATAAAATATAATTATAAAAACTTGAAATATTTTAGGAAACTATGATATACAATTTTTAATTATTTTTAGAAAATTACGAGATGATCAGGATTGTTGATGAGGAAAAAAAATGAAACTGCGTAGTAAAACACTGCTATTTAGCAGTTTAATCCTTATCACATTGGTAGTTGTTCTCCTATCAATTTCGTATCTAGTATTTCAGGGTACATACAGTGGTATTGAGACTAAATACAGTTATCATGTTCTTAATGATGAGATGAGTGATTTTAACAACTCTCTATCTGCAATGAATCGAACAACTCAAGATTGGGCACAGTGGGATGATGCATATACATTTGTATCCGGAAACAATCCCAACTTCATTACCAAGGACCTTCCGCCCAATACATTTAGCAGACTCGGTGTTAACTTAATTATTTTTGTTAACAACAATGGCAAAGTCATTTATGGAAAGGCTTACGATCTAAAAACAAAACAATATAAAAGCCTTCCTCAGAACCTTACAAGCTTTACAAAAGACAGTCCATTATTAGTCCATGATAATAATACCGGATTGAGTGGTGTTTTAAACTTGCCTGAAGGTCCTATGATAATTACTACCCAACCAATAGTTACAGGACATGGACAGGGACCAATAGAAGGAACCTTAATAATGGGCCGTTATATTAATAATGATTATTTAGCATCTTTGATTAACATTCCAAACGGAACATTAAATGTTTCAAGTTACAACAGTACCAATCAACCAGCTGATGTTAATAAAATTTTACCAACCCTATCCCAAACCAATCCCTCAAATATTCTTAGACTTGGACCTAATTCAATTGCAGCATACACACTTATTAATGATATATACGGTAATCCGGCCATAATTTTAAAATCCCAAATGCCAAGAACTCTTTATAACACTTATATTAACACCGTTCTCTACTTTATCATCACAATAGTGTTTTTGGGTATGTTCTTTGTTGGGCTGATAATTTACTCCATAGATAAAAATGTTCTAAACAGATTAGATAAGATAATGGGAGAAATTGGAGATATAGGTAAAAAAGGTGATTTAAAACGCCGTATAACTGTTAAGGGTAACGATGAACTTTCAGATTTAGCATCATCAATAAATAATACTATCCAAGCCCTACAAAAATCAGAGCGAAATCTTGAAGATAGTGAAAAAAATTATAGAAGCATCTTTGAAAATACTGGCACCGCCATGTTAATTGCAGATGAAGACATGACCATAACACTTGTAAATAAAACATTTGAAAATATTTTAAAACAAAATAAGAAAGATATTGAGGGAAAACAGAACTGGATAAACATGTTAGTTCCTGCAGAACAGAAGAAGATAGAAAATTTCCATAAAACACATACAAAGGATGATTCATTGACCATTATTCCTAAAACATATGAAACACAAGCCAATATCCAGGGAGAAACTAAAGATTTCTTTGCAACATTCGATATCATACCCGGAACAACGAAAAGCTTGATTTCACTCATAGACATAACGGATCGTAAAAGAGCTGAAGGCCTGCTTACAACCTCATTAAAAGAGAAGGAACTTTTACTTCGTGAAATACACCACAGGGTAAAAAATAGTCTTCAGTTGATCTCATCACTACTTACACTACAGGCATCTGAAATTGATGATAAAAAGATCATTGCAAAATATAAGGAAAGCGAAAACAGGATACATACAATAGCTTTGATACATGAAAGTCTTTACCAGTCAACCAATATCTCCAACATAAATTTCAGAGATTATGTAGAAATACTTATTGAAGATATAATAAACTCATACGGTGTTAGCACCAACAAAATCAAAACAACACTCGAATTAGGAAATTATAATCTTGGAATTGAAACAGCAATACCATTGGGACTTATTATCAATGAATTAATATCAAATTCATTAAAACATGCATTTAATGGATATGATAAGGGTGAGATTAAAATAATTCTCGAAAAAAATGATGAAACATACACATTAACTGTTAAAGATAATGGAATTGGTTTACCAGAAGGTTTTAAATTTATTGAAACCAATAGTCTTGGAATTCTCCTAATAAATTCTCTGGTTAATCAGTTAGAAGGTAAATTAGATGTAGAAGTTAATGATGGCACACTTGTCACTATCACTTTTACAGAACTTGAGTACAGGGAGAGAATGTGAATAAAAATTATGTAATGATAATGACCCTAATGAATTAACTTATTATTTTTTTTTAAATTCCTTTTATATATAGATTAATACAACCAATAAATGTAACCCTATTATAAGTTATGACCTTTATTTTTACTTTATTTTGCGATTTGTACCATAAGAGGTGCACAGGAAAGTGCCCGTGTCAATGCAATAATAGTTTTTATTAAAATTGCAGTTATATTACTTTTATAACCATAGGAATAAACTATATAAATCCTGCAAATTACCATCCATTCATACCATACGGTATAAGTGGTATATTCACAGGAGCAGCCATTGTCTTCTTCGCTTATTTAGGGTTTGATGCGGTTGCATCAGCAGCTGAAGAAACTAAAGACCCTGGAAGAACTATCCCTATAGGAATTATAGGATCACTAATAATAAGTTCAATCCTTTACATCGCAGTTACAGCCATCATGACCGGAATGGTACCATTTAACCTATTGAACAATGCTTCGCCAGTTGCATTACACTACAATATGTTGGTTCCAATTGGAATGCTTCAATAGTGTCTATTGGTGCGTTGTGTGGAATAACATCCGTACTTTTAACTAGTCTCTTTGGACAAACCAGGATCTTCTTTGCCATGAGCCGTGACGGGCTCCTGCCATGGAATATTTTCAAGGGTTCATTCAACTTATAAATCTCCGATAACAAGTATAATTCTTGTAGGTACTGTTGCAGCATTTATAGCTGCTTTCATTCCCCTTGCACTTATAATAGAACTTGTGAATTTCGGAACATTATCTGCATTTATTTTCCTTGTAATTTCTTTTATTGTATTTAGAAGGACACAACCAGATATCAAGCGATGATTTAAATGTCCATTGGTACCCATCGTTCCAATTCTTTCAATAATTTCCTGTTTATTTTTAATAACACAACTATCATCTACAACTCTTCAGAGATTTGTTATTAGCCTAATAATTGGGGTGTCAGTATACTTTTATATGGAATGCATAAGAGTAAACTCAATAATAATAATGATGATGATCTAAATAGAGTTAACTTGATTGCAACAGATATACTAATTGAAACAGAATTGGAGTAGTACCACTAAAAATAGTAAATATTATTTTATATGAAAAATAAAAAAAAGTAGTTTTTATGATTATGGATTTATAATCGGGGTTTAATTAAATTTCAGGGAAGTTGTAGAATCCCTGAAACATTGTTGATTAATAGATATTTAAAAATCAGGTTTATCAAGTTCAAGGCATATTTCATCGCCTTTAGGATATATAGAAGCTTCTCCCCCATACTTATCTATAAATTTAAGTGCAATTTTACTGAGTATTTCAGAAACATCCTCATCATCCGATGACTTCTGTCGACGTGAAGCTGATATGTACATCTTACTTGATCCTATATCGATTGACGTATCAACTTCATCTAGGTAAGATCCTAACAATGCTTTCTTAAAGACATCCTCGTTTTCACCTATGAAACTTGTAACATCCCTGTATACATCTTCATAGTCCAGCATTTCATCTTTTTCAGATTTTTTCCTATAGATTGCCATTTCAATATTGGCTTTCAGTTCTTTTTCCTTGTAGGGTTTGAGTATGTATCCATAGGGTTCTGTGGTTGCTGCTCGTTTAAGAATTTCATCATCTGCATAGGCTGTAAGATATATCACAGGAATTGATTCTGTTTTATTTAATTCAGCAGCAGTTTCTATTCCATCAATATCTCCCTTAATCACTATATCCATCAATATAAGATCAGGTTTATTAGCACTAACTTTATTGAATGTTTCAATTCCAGATGCAGCTATATCTGTAACACTGTACTCTAAATTTTCTAATTTCTTTTTAAGTCCCAGTGCAAGGATACTCTCGTCCTCAACTATTAGGATCTTGATTTTTTCCATTTTAACACCAGCATGATCTGTTATAATTCACGTTTTGGAGTTACAAGTTCCAGGCAAACTTTATCTCCTTTAGGATACATGGTAACAGTTGCCCCGTATACCTTTATAAAGAGCTCAACAACCTTTGCAAGTACAGGAAATGATTGTTTAGTGTTTCTGGTGCAAAGGTATGTTTTTTTAATTCCGACATCCAGTGTAAAATCTTCCAATTCTTCAATTGTTCTGGAGCCTATGATTGTTTCTCTTATGTGTTTTTCCTTTTCTTCTAAGAATTTATCCACTTCTTGTGATATTCCTTCAAGATCAATGTCATTATTATTTTGATTGTTAGAGTAATCTTTTACCATCTTATCACCTTTCATCATCAAATAATTGATCTTCGTCCAGTAATTTGATTCTCTCACGTTGGCACCAATCAAATATAGCTTCAGTGGCCCCTCTGGATATTTTACCCTGTTTTTCCCCATATTTAAGTCTTACAAGTCTTCTAAAAGCAATTTCAAGTTCGTCAGATATACAGATTGTAACGCAGCCCATAAAATACCTCTTTTTAATTCGTTTTATTTAAATATAAATAGATTATGGAATTAGTTGCTTATAATGTTAATGTAAAAATGTTAAATTGAAATGGAAAAATTATATTCTGAACATCAAATATAAAATAATTTCATGTTAAATTAATATCTAAAATTTTATATTAATTGCTAATATTCAATCGAGATGTTTGAATAAAAAAAATATATTATGAATAGTTTTCTTAGGTGGAATTAAATTAAAATATTTATATTATAAACTGTACTTTACTGGATTCTATCAAATATTGCAACAGGATCTATGATTTTAATACTTTTTTCCAACTCCTTAAACTTGGTTATATCCTGGATAACCCCATCATAATATTTAATATCTCCTGAATCATCTTTGACAACAAAAGCTGATACCGAGGCTGTAAATGGTGTTCCATCCTTTTTCCTGAACTTAACTTCCTGGTTTTCTACACGTCCATATTTAATTACATCATGATCAAATCTTATCTTGTCTTCCCTATCTTGGTATAGATATGAAGCTTTAATTGCAAGTATTTCACTCTTTTTATATCCGAACATCTCTAGAAGTGCAGGATTTGCATTTACAAATTTACTTTGGTGACCTAATTTGCTTCTGTAAACACCCACACTCACATTTTCAAAAAGATTCTTATAATCATCTTCAGCCTTTTTACGTCGGGTTATGTCCACAGCTATACCTGCAATACGTTGTATTCTATTTTTTTCATTTTTAAGTGGGATTGCTTTGCCCCAAATCCATCTTATACTCCCATCTGGTCTTTTTATCCTGTATTCAATTCCACTTCCACTGGACTGGATTTCATGAGGTTTTCTGAAAATGGTATCAATAACCTGTTTTCGATCTTCGGGATGGATCGATTCAATCCATGATCTTGGATTGTCAAACAGGCTTTCCCTGCTATATCCCCATACATTCTGGTATGCCGGGCTTATGTAGAGTAACTGGCTCATCTTAGGATCTATAATCCAAAATACTTCCTGAATATTTTCTGTCATCTGCCTAAATTTCTCTTCACTGCTTTTAAGTTCATATTCAACAAGTTTACGTTCGGTTATATCTCGTATTATGGATGTTGTAAACCTGTCTCCTCCCACTTCCCATGCAGTTATAGATATTTCGATTGGAAATTCACTTCCATCTTTACGACGACCATATGATTCGAATAATTTACCCGAAAGCATATGTCTACCAGTTAATTTGAATTGTACCTGATTTCTCTTGAATTCATCCTTGTAACGGCCCGGCATAAGCATATTTACAGATTCTCCAAATATATCGTTTTCATTGTATCCAAATATTCTCTGGAGACTATCATTACAAAATACTATACTACCGTCCAGGTCTGTGATTATAATAGCATCAACAGCCGAACTTGCTACTGTTCTAAATCTTTCTTCACTCTGCTGCAAAGCATTTTCTGCCATTTTTCTTTCGGTTACATCATTTACTGTCATTAAATATTCTTTATTTTCAAGTAGTACCGGTAAAAAATCGATTATTTTTTTCTCCCCATTTCGGGTTGTGACCTCATAGGTTCTAGGCTTCTTTTCACCAGGCACTGCATTTTTAAAATCATTTTTCCATGTTAAAATGGCTTCATATCTTTTTTTAGAGTCTTTAAATACTCGTTTAAACCATTCTCTACCATTTGGAATTTCTTCTAAATGGTAACCAAAGAGTTCTATGAACTTAGGATTTATATATTTATAATCCCCATTTTTAGAAATTAACACCATTCCAAAGGGTGCATTTTCGCTAAGACTCATAAATCTGTTCTTTTCCTCATGTAAAGCTTTTTTTGTATTTTTAATGTTGCTAATATCCCTGCCTTCAGGAACCAAATACTTAACATTGCCATTGGAATCATAAACAGGATGCATACTGAAATCTATCCATATTAAACCATTCGATGAGTTTATCTGAATTTCATGTGACAATGATTTACCTGTTGCACAAACCTCAATATCTTCCTTTAAAGAGGATTTAACCCCTTCAGAATAATCCCACCATTGAGTTTCATAAAATATTCTACCCTCAACATCCTCTAATTTTTTTCCTATCAGTTCTAATGGTGTATTATTTATGAATATTATTTCACCTGTGGGTTTTAAAACAGCTACAAATGAATGTAAGTCATTAAGGATTCTTGAAAAGAAACTTTCCCTGCCTATAAGATCAAATTCAATATTTTTATTCTTTGTTATATCCCTTGCAATAAGTTGAACACTGGATATGGACCCATTAGAATCTATTATTGGTTGTAATTTTGTATTAAACCATCTTTCTTTTTGATTAATAATTGTTTTTTCTTCTATTACTAATCCTATGCCAGTTTCAATCACTTTTTTGATTGATCTCATCTGGGAATCTGCTTGTTCAGCTGGAAACACATCCCACATCTTTTTACCATTAAAATCTCCTGGAATACCTCCAAAATATTTAGCTCCACTCTTATTAACCAAAAGAAATGTTCCATCATTTTTAACAATTGCTATAGGATCATCAGCATTTTCTATGAGTAACTTGTATTTTCGCTCACTTTCATATAATGCCATTTCCATTTGGTGTCGGTACATAGCCATTTCAATGGTAAGTTTAAGTTCCTTTGGATCTATAGGTTTTCCAATATAGAAAAAGTTTTTATGAAAATCAATTTTGTAATCATCCCCACGGGATGCAAAACATATGACAGGTACATCTATAAAATTTCTAAAATTATCAAAAACTTTTATAGCCTCATAATTATCTTTATGTGGCAATTCAACTAAAATCAGATTATATTTTAATAAATTTTCTGGTGATAACAATTTATTTTCGAAACCCATAATTTTAACAGCATAATTCCATAAATCTAGCCATCTAATAATTTTAGTAGCCTCCATGGCATCGTCTGTTATAAGCAGGATTTTAGGATTCTTCATTTTCTTACCATATCCGTATTGTTCAAAAGTATTAACTATCATTTACTAAAAAATCGTGATCGAAAATCTTATAGTTAAAACTTTTTAATTTTAAAATGGAATTTTTTATTGTTTAGACATCTGACAATTAGACACATTATATTAGTTTACTGTCTATATTTTAATTATATTTAAAATATATTCAGCAAATTTGAATATTAATAAGAACTTAATCCGTTTTGGAGATAATTTATTATTAATTGTTTCCTAAAAAACATAATTATACAATCAATATTTGAAAATTATAGAAAATAATATCAAAATCTGATAAACATTTGTTATCATAGTAAAATGAGTCCTAATACTATTTTTATTTTATTATTAGTATTCAATATCGTTTATTTTTTTTAAATAAATTTTTAACAAAGATTTGGTAGAGATTTGGGCATAATTATGGAATAGCTATTTAATGGTTGTAACACCTATGAGAATAATAAGTATAATTTAAAGATAACAGAAATTTAGAAGAATTATCCTATTTTAAGACATGCTAATATCATCTATGTCTTTTTTATTAATTTATTGTTAATTTAACCATTTATTCCCAATGGATTTGGGATTAGATCGATTAAAATAAATTTTTCATAGAATATTAACCGATAAAGTATGTTCTTAGGGTATGATACTACTTATAATAGTTTAAAAATCCGTAAATTGTTTGGTGGTGCCCATGAAGAAAATACTTTGGTGGCTTATAGCCGGTACAAAGGGAGGTATTAATAGGGCCCGGATAATAAATGAAATCCATAAAAGGCCTTATAACGCCAATCAACTGGCTGATAAATTAAAATTAGATTATAAAACAGTAAGACACCATATCAAAGTTTTAGAAGATAACAATGTAATAAGCTCCTCAGGAGAAAATTATGGTATGATGTACTTTCTTTCATCCCCAATGGAAGAAAATTATGAACTTTTCCAACAGATATGGAAGGAAATTAAAGAAGATTAGAAGGTGATCACGTGTTCAATCAAACATTTCCAGGAAATGGAACTTTCAATGGAAATAACCCCGATGATTTTGGCAGGTTTTTAGGCGACCCTATTTTGGCTACTATAGCTGCCATTGTATGTGCCGCTAATATTGGACTACTCTTAATATTGCTATTTACATATGTGACAAGTTATAGAAAATTAAAATCCCAGTTCACCATGGGTCTCGTTATATTCGCCTCACTATTAATAGTACAAAATATCATGTTCATGTTCTTCCTACTAGTAAGAGCAGGATTTCACGGACCGGGAATGGGCTTTCCAGTATTAAGTATGAGTATATTTGAATTCGGTGCACTATTGGTTCTCCTAAAGACCACTTGGATTTAAAATAACTTAGATGATGATTTAAATTATTTGGTTAATTAATTTAATCTAAGTTATTTTATTGTTTTCAAAGCTAATTTTTTGAAAATTAACTCATCTATTTTTCAATTAAACATTAAAAATATGGAATTTACTTATTTAACAATTAAATCGTTCCAAAAAAATATATTGTTTACAATTATTCCCGATCAAATGTTTCAAAAACTATTGATCTATTTAGATGTGGTGGAATAATATTAAAAAATAGCACATCCAATTTGAAAAAAAATTAATTTAATGAGTCTTTATTCAATGTACCTTATAATCCAAAAATATCACTAAATGATTTATTTACCATTTCACTTATCAAATTTTCTTTTGGAATGGTTTGATTCTTAGTTGTTGATGATATATTTGTAGGACTTGAACTTTTTTGTACTGGCACTAAGTGCACATTAGAATGTCCGCTTTTACATTGTCCATCTATACTAAAATCAGCATCAGAGACTTTTGAAGTCCATTCACCTTCAGGAGTCCCTTTAGGATTCCATTCAAGTACTCCCCATTCATGAGAAAAAGGATCATAGTTTTCAAATGTTCCTGTGGTCCAAAAATAACCTCCACTAGCACTGTTATATCCTGTTGCAGTGACAGTGGTAGGTGTTATTTTCACATTGACCGCACTGGATGAATTTGTAACATTTGATGCACTTGAAATGGGTAATGCAAAAATTAAACCGAATATAAATACCGTAATTAATTTATAACTCTTAATATAATCACATCCTCAATTTAGCGTTCATTTACGTATTAAATCATTATCTGCATTGCAGTAGTATGATTTAAAAGCCAATTGTAGTGAGGATAAAAAGTTTCATAATATCATGCCTCTAATAGTATATATTTAATTTATATATTCATAATTTACAATTATCGAAGTTAATAATTGGTTATCACCAATATATAAAATGTACTTTAATTTACTATCTATTCTTCGGGTAATTCATCACCTATTTCTTTTATAATTGCCTGATGCATTCTGCGAATAAATTCTATACGTTCCTCATATTTCAACACATCCAAATAACTCTGTGCTATTAGATTGAAGGCAAATGGAGATGGTATTGTGGTATCTATCTTGTTAACATTCATGCGTCCATCAGCTATCATGGCAAGAACCTTTTTAGCGTTGTTAACATCCATATAATCTTCGATAACTTCACGTCTTGCCTCACGAAGTATTGAAAAGTTATCATCAAGATCTTTTACAAATTTAAGAAGTATTTTACCCTTTATCTGTTGCCTAGAAACACTTTTCTCGTTTCCCTTGTATCTCCTCAATATCATGAGAGATCTACCTGCACAGTGACGGAACCTAGCTGCAAGTGTTTCTGTTTTGTCAATGGCCTTTATAAGTATTTCTTCTATATTATCCGGTGTAAGTTCGGTGAAAACATCAAATCCACCCACTTTACCATCACTACTTAAATAAAAACCATTATCCGATACTGATATCATCACATCCCTCTTAAATTTTTCTGCTATAATGAATGAAACAGCCCTTGAAAGTGCATCGTTCACTCTTCGACCAAACAGTGTGTGGAATATAACAAATTTCCTACCACCATATCCCTTATAAAATTCTATGAGCAAATTTCTAGCACTTGGTATCTGTGCATACATGTACTGTTCACGGAAGTAACTGTATATTGAATTGGCTGCATTATAATCCACATAAAGATATTCATGGATATAATCGATTATTTCATCCTTCTTTTTATTACCCTTAAATTTAAAATCCATTATTGCCCTGAAGTTTTGTATTGACATGGCAAGATCAAATGAAAGTGGTAACTGTTCTGAAAACCATGATGGAATAGTTGGTGGTCCTGATGAGGGTGTTACATTTACAGTCATACCCCTTGCATAGTTGAACCTGTATATCTTCCCACCCAGAACAAAAGTATCCCCCTTTCTGAGTTTTTCCATGAAATCTTCTTCTATGCGTCCAATAACCTCACCATTACACTTAACCCTTGCAGCGGACCTGTCTGGTATGGTTCCAATATTGGTTGAGTATAACATCCTTGCAAGCTTACCCCTCTTACCAAACATTTTTTCCTTATAATCCACCCATATTTTGGCATAAACATACCTATCTTCAAGACTTGTGTAATCACCAGCAAGATAGCTTAGAACACTAATAAAATCGTTATGGGTAAGGTTTCTATAGTTATAACTATTTGTAATGACATTATAAGCATGTTCTATATCCCATTTACCTTCTATGGACATTCCATATATTTGCTGTGATAGTACGTCTAGACAGTTTTGTGGGATGTGAATCTCGTCTATTTTGCCTTCAACAGCATTTTTAAGTATAAGTGAACATTCAACCAGATCATCCCTTTCAACAACTATTATACGACCCTTTGATTTGTCGTGGAGCTTGTGACCACTTCGCCCAATACGTTGAAGTGCCCTTGAAACTGATTTAGGCGAGCTGACAAGCACAACCAGATCTATAAAACCTATATCTATTCCGAGTTCGAGTGATGTTGAAGATACAACCACCTTTAACTCCCCATCCTTGAGCTTATTTTCTGCTTCTAAACGCAGATCCCTAGATAAGGATGAGTGATGCGCCATTATATTTTCATGGTTATAAAAATCTGGAAATTTCTTTTTAAGATTAAAAACCACACTCTCTGTTCCACTACGTGTGTTGGTAAATATAAGTGTTGTTTTATGTTCATTAACAAGCCCATGTATAAGGTTGTAGAGTGCTGTGTTCACCTCTTCAGGATCTGACATTACAATATCTTCAACTGGACAGAGCACCTTCATGTCAAGCTGTTTCAGATAATTAACATCCACTACTTTGCAGTTACGTACCTGTCCATTATCATATCCAACAAGGAAACTTGCAATGGTTTCAAGTGGATGTACAGTTGCACTCAACCCTATTCTTGTGAAACCGCCCGTAAGATTTTGAAGCCTTTCAAGTGTTAGGCTCATATGCACTCCACGTTTGTTGTCTGCAAGTGAGTGTATTTCATCAACAATTAAATATTTAATATCCTTGAGTTTGTCCCTAAACTTAGGTGCACATAAAAGTATTGAAAGAGTTTCTGGGGTAGTAATCAAGATATGTGGAGGGGTTTTAAGCATTTTTGACCGCTGATACTGACTTGTATCCCCGGTTCTAACAGCTTTACGTATTCCCAGTTTTTTCCCTGCTATTTTCTCTATTTCAGACAATGGTTCCTCAAGATTTTTTTCAATATCATTGTCAAGAGCTTTTAATGGGGATATATACAGGCAGTATACCTTATCTTCCAGTTCATCCTTCTCAGCAAGGTGTGTTAGTTCGCTTATGATTGATAGGAATGCTGTTAAAGTTTTTCCAGAACCTGTTGGTGATGATACCAATACATTTTCTCCAATATGAATATCCATTATCGCATAACGTTGAGCTTCCGAAAATGTTTCAAATTTCCCCTTAAACCATTTTTTTACCCATGGATGGAGTATCTGATAAATCTCCTTGTCTTTGTATGCTTTTTCCTGTCTTTCTATCATTTCAAATTTTCCTGTAAATAAAATTTATCACACTATTATTATTTTTAGAATCTTTATTGATCATAAATATTAATATATAAAATCTTAATAAAAACGATCTTTAACGTTAATAATATCTTTTATCCTTCCAAAATATAGTACTTCAAAGTTTTCAACACCATAAACTTCAAATTCATCGATGGATCTTTTTTTAAGAAACGGTGATAATGATTTTTCATGTAGGATATCGGATCCTTCTGACACGAAGTTGAATGATGGCATTATAATCAGATTTTTCGCTTTATAACTCCCCTTAAGGTAACATTTAATTTTCTCGAATCTTTCACCATTTCTAATTCCTATACATGGATGTTCATGTCCTATAATTATTGTTTTTTCATCCTTGGTCATTAGATCATCTGGAATCTTATCACCGTGTATTATAATAAAATCTCCTATGCTGTAGGTTTCATAGACCCCAAGATCGGTTTTATCTGCAATGAACTTGGTGAAATTGTCATGGTTACCCTTTAAAAGAATAACCTCATCGAAGTTGTTATTTAAAAATATTATAAAATCTAATGCCTCATCCCATTCCTGGCGAGTTATCCTTCCAAACTCGTGTTTAATATCCCCGTTAACAACAATCCTCTCAATATCAAAACTTTTAATAATCTCATTTAACCTTTCTAATATCTTTTTGTACTGAAATCTTGGTACCATTATACCTTCTCTGTTAAGAGCCTGCTCATATCCTATGTGTAGATCGGATATAATTAGTGTATGATCTATTAAAAGACCAAGATCGACTATTTCAGCATTATAAATTAATTTTCTTGTCATTTTATTCAATTGTAATTGTATTAATTTTATTGTTTTTTGAATTTATTTTTTGTTTAAAATATGTTTTTCTAGTATTCTGATATTTAAATGATTTTTAGGCCAAATTTCTAGAAATAGAACAATATTATGTTTAAAAATCTATTTTAATTAATATTTGTTTTTTTTTTAATAATTTTTTTAGTAAAAAAAATTAAATTCTTACATCAATTAATTCTCTTTTAAGAATAGTATAACCGAATATAAATATATAGTTAACAGTTATTAGAATGTATGATCCCCGATAAAAATAGATAAATAACCGTCCATAACTGGTTTTTGAACACTTTAATAACTATTAATCCAACCATTATGTATGGATAAATTTATTTCCAAATTCGTAAGATATTTACAAAAATAAGATCTACAACTTACAATCAAAAGTGTATGAGTATAATAAAATAGAAAATATTAACGGGTGATATTCATGGTCAAATCATATGAAATATTGGAAGCTGAACTGGAAAAAATGGCATTTAAAGATGGTGCATTTGTAATTATATCCATTAATCCAAATGAAGTAGTGGTTGGCAATTGGGTTAGATTAAAATGTCAGTATGGATGTCCAAGTTATGCAAAGAAATTATCATGTCCACCATACAGCCCGACTCCCGAAGACACCAGGAAAGTATTGGAAGAATATTCTAAGGCATATCTAATCGGTTATAGTAGATCCATATTTGATGAGTATGGAAAGGAAAATTTCGGTGAAATATTCCCCAAAGCATTAAAAAAAATACGTAAATCCATATTAGAACTTGAAAAACATGCATTTTTATCAGGATACTATAAATCATTCACATACGGATTTTGCGGTCCATGCACCCTTTGTAAACAATGTTCTGCAGAAAATGGTGATTTAAAATGTAAATTACCCAAAGAATCCCGCCCATCAATGGAAGCAGCAGGGATGGATGTCTTCAAAACAGTTAGAAATGCAGGATTAGAATTAGAAGTACAAAATGAAATAAACCAAAATGATCTTCGAATGTATACCCTACTACTTTTAGAATAAATATCCCTTTTTTTATATCATTTTATTTGAAATATATTTTTATATTTAGAGTTTTTGATAATATTCAAGTACTAGGTTAAATGAGATATAAATATAGGATTAAAAGATAGTTAAAACACTGTTTATATACTAAAATATGGTTAAATTTATAAATTCAATTATAATTAAAAATACGAATTAGGTGTTATTTATGGATGAAATAAAATCAAGTGAAAATGAATCTTTAATTGAGAAGCTACAAGACTCAGACCCTGATGTTAGAAAGGTTGCTGCTGAAGCACTCGGTAGTTCAGGACTTGATGCTGTTGAACCACTTATTAAAGCTTTGGACGATTCAAATCCAGATGTAAGATTCCAAGCATCAAAATCATTAGCAATAATAGGTGATCCTGCTGTTGAATCCCTTGTAAATGCACTCAAAGGTGAAGAAGGTAATATTAAAAGATATGCAACCTTCGCATTAAAAAATATTGGGGATGAAAATGTTGTAGAACACCTTATCGAAGCACTTGCAGATGATGACTGGAGTGTAAGGAAAACATCTGCTAAATCACTCGGTGAGATGGAAAGTAAAGATGCTGTCGATGCACTTATAGAAGCCTTAAAAGATGAGGATTGGGGCGTACGTACGGCAGTTGCCAAGGCCCTGGGAGACATAGGGGATGAAAAAGCTATAGATCCACTTAAAAAAGCTAGGCGTGCTGCTAAATGGGATAAAGAATTTAAAAAAGTAGCAACCAAATCACTTAAAAAAATGGCCTAAAATCTTTTTTATTTGATCAATTTAAATTCATGTTATAGATGGTACAAAATCCATCTTGGTTAATTTAAGGTTAATGACTGTATTGGAGGGAGCTGTATGAGTTGTTACATCAGACATATGAATGATTTTCTAGGGGATATTGATATTGTACCCAAAACCAAGGAAGAAAGAAAAGAAATTGACTTAGCAATAAGGGAAACCATAGGAAAAGACAGCCTTGATCAATGCAACGTAGTTTGGAAAGATGTTAAAATCTGGTTAAATAATAAAGATAAAAAAACAGAGCTAGCAACTGCCCTCAAAAATAGTATGATTTAAAGCTATAAATTTTTCATTTACTAATATTGGGAAGTTAATACATGTATTAACCCTTTGAATCATTTTAGAATTAACTATTTTTAAGATTTAACTATACTTTCCTTCCTATTTAATCAATTCATTATCTATTTCAATTAATTTATATATATCAGTACGTCTATTTTTTAGAATTGGCAGTTCTCGACGAATCTTATCAGTATATGAAGTATCTATAGTTGCGTAGATTATTTCTTCATCTTTACCTGCCTCACACAATACCTTACCCCATGGATCAACTATTAAAGAATGGCCATATGCAACGTATGGAAGATCCTCATTGGGAGCTGGTGATGCAACAACCATATACACTTGGTTATCTATGGCCCTGGCCCTTATGAGTATTTTCCAGTGAGCTGGACCAGTTTTCATATTAAAGGCTCCCGGTACAACCATTAAACCCGCTTTTTTTAGAGTCATAATCCGGAATAACTCAGGAAACCGGATATCATAACATATTGCCATTCCAACATTGGTTAGATCCATATCAACCACCGTAATCTTATTACCTGCTGTTACTGTTTCTGACTCCTTAAATATCATCCCTGGAATATCCACATCAAATAGATGCATTTTCCTGTAGACATCGAGTACTTCGCCATTTCTGTTGAAAATAAAGCATGAATTGTAGATATTACCATCCAATAATTCGGGTATGGAACCTGCAAATAAATAAACATCATTCATATTAGCGGCCATTGAAACAGTTTTAAGTGATGGGCTGTCATCAGCCGATTCGGCATATGCACTGAATTTTTGAGTGTCATATGGACAGTTAAACATCTCAGGCAAAACAACCATATCAGCCCCATTATCTGTAGATTCCTTGATCATTGACTTTGCTTTATCTATATTAACCTGTTTATCATCTACAACCCTCATCTGACATATTGCTATCTTGAAACTACTCATAATAATCCCCATTTATTGATTTATAGTTTATAACGAAACTTTTTAATAAAAATTGATATATAATTAATATATGTCATGGCATGAGATAAAAATACTCTTAATCAATTTGGAGTCCGTTATCTCTTTTTCTGAATAACTAAATATATCGATCATTAATTATATCTTCAAAATTTTTTTAAGTATTTAATCTTAATCCAATGATAAGAGAGATTTTAAACCTATTCTAAGAGATTTATATTTCATTTTATCTTGTTATAGCTATAACAATATTGATAGATTTCAAATTAATTCATTTTTTTGATTTAGTTGTTAATTACAACTTTTCAAGTAAATTATAGATGTTTAGGTCTAAAAGATATGGTTAACTCTTCTATTTTCTCATCTGGTAAATCCCCCCATTTCTTCTCTACTAAAGTGTCTCTTATATCTTTAGGGAAACGGTACTGTAAATGTTTTAGAGGACTTCCAGCTACTATACTGTATGGTTCTACATCTTTAGATACAACAGCCCTTGCCCCAATTACAAGCATCATCACCTATGGTAACTCCGGATAAATTAAAGCAACATATCCAATCCACACGTCGTTACCTATAACAGTTTTTTGTGGTGGTACTAGTTTTTCATTTACTTCTTCAACATTATGACTTTTTGTTCCCAAAAAAGGTCCGAATGGAAAAGTGCTGGCACATTGTATGCTGTGGGCCATTCCAATTAGTATAGTTACATCGTCTGTTATGCTACAAAATTTTCCAATAATTAATTTATCTTTAGGATTATAACATTTAATTTTAGGATTTCCATAGGTGTATTCTCCTATTGAAACATTTTCCAATGACTTAAGATTATGGCTTATACGGATGTCTATTAACTTTTTATCCTTTTTATTTTCCAAAATTTTATTTTTATTTTGTGAATTTCCCTTTATAACATGATTTTCCAATTTTAGTTCTTCTATCTTATTGAGCAACTTTCGGTTGTTATCCTCTTCTTTAATTAAGTTAATTTCAAGATCTTCTATTTTTTTGAGATGATAATAAATTTTCAGTTAATAACAAATATTCCGATTTATAATATCGATATTGATCACTCTTATTCAATAATCCATTTTTGAAATTTCTAATAATTTTAACCATTCCAACAACTCCAAATACTACTTTATAACCATCAAATTTCATAATATATTCGATTATTTCTATTCTTATCAATTGGATTTTAACCTTGATTATTTATTGGATATAAGTCAAAATACCTAAAATTATGATAATTGTAAATATAATAAGCATAACAGTGAATATTTACATTAATTCCCAGATTTTGAATCTTGTTGATTCTTCTTGAGATTGTTTATTAATCAATTTCAAATTAAATAAACCCATGATAAATAACTGAATTCATGATAGAATAAATTTGTAAATTTTATGTAAATATACAGTCATTATTATTTAAATAATCTGGAAAAAATCTAAATAGAAAAACCACATTAAATAATATTATGACAGAAAAAACTAATAAAAACCAAGAGTTGACATTTAAAATCGTTGTCGAAAGGGATGGTTGTACTTCTTGTGGATCATGTGAGGATGTCTGTCCAGAATTATTTGAGCTAGATGATGGCAGTATAGCACATATCATCGGGTCTGAAAGAGTTGGTAATAATGATGAACTCGAAACCGACGATGAGAAATGTGGTGTAGATGCAGCAGAAAGTTGTCCGGTCATGATAATACATGTCTATGAAAATGGAGAGGAGATACTCTAAGATGATATTATTCTAATTTTATCCAATAATAAAAAGGTGAAAAAAATGTTTGAAGATGAATCTGAGATATATAATATATTTATAAGTCAGTTAAAAGATGATGATGAGGAATATAATAGATTTATCGGAAAACTTGAGGCATCATATGATTTTCAATGGAAAAATCATAGCATCTTTGATAGAACTGATAAAGAACAGTTAACTGAACAGATGAAAAATGTTGATGTTGTTATAATATTATCTGGTATGTATTCGAAGAATAAAAATTTAATACAGCAAGAGATTGACCTGGCCCGTAAACTTGAAAAACCAATAGTTATTATAAGACCATATGGTATGGAAAATGTTCCCGGAAGTATTGAAGACACTGCATCAGAAGTTGTAGGATGGAACACTTCATGTATAATTGATTCTGTTCGTGAAAGTCTAGAATCAAACGAGGGTATATAATATGATAACAGATTTACTCATCTATGAATTTTTTTAAGATAAAATTTTACTAATTAATAAATGATCAAATTGATCATACAAAATGTGTAATTTCATAAATAATTTTTTATTTTTTTTATATCCATCTTTCAATTCTATGGGCAAAATTTATATTCATTGTGCCATATCTAAAATCTATGACAGACCATGATCTCAGCATGGAATCGCTTGAAAATAAACTCATTAAAAATCATTACATACCCGATAAAAGCACTGTTACAACATTGTATCTGGCTTTTAAATTGAAAAAACCAGTCCTTGTTGAGGGACCTCCTGGTGTGGGTAAAACAGAACTTTCAAAGGCTGTTAGCAGAGCTTTTGATATGGATTTTTTTAGGGTACAGTGCTACGAAGGAATTACCTTTGAACAAATTGTTGGAGAATGGAACTACCAGAAACAACTACTCCACCTTGAAATGTCACGAATAAAAGAAGTTGATCAGGACATATTCAACGAGGAGTTCTTTATAAAAAGACCGTTACTCCAAGGTTTTATGAATAAAAATCCCTCAGTAATCTTGATAGATGAAATTGATAAAGCTGATGAGGAAGTTGAAAGTTTTCTGCTTCAAGCTCTTGGAGAAGGACAAATTACTGTTAATGATCTCGGAACCTTTGAACTTCAAAACGATCTAATGGTTATTATGACCTCAAATTCTCAGAGATCCCTTTTAGACGAAACAAAGGATAGATGTTTATTCTTATACATTGACTATCCATCATATGAAAGGGAAGTTGAAATTGTTAAATCTACAGTTCCCGGTGCAACATCTGCACTTGTTGAAAGTGTTGTTACCATGATCCATAATCTCCGGGACATGAACCTTCTTAAAAAACCATCTATCAGGGCAACAGTTGACTGGGTAAAAACTCTTTTAGCATTTAATGCTAAAGATTTGGACGAGAAAACTTTTAATGAAACAGTTTCGGTAGTTTTGAAAAATGAATCAGATAAGAAGAAGGTTTTAAAGAAATTTGTTAAAGATAACAATTATCAAAAGTGAAGTTAGATGGAAGAGATAATAAAATTTTCAAGACTTCTAAGGGAAAATAACATCCCTGCCAGTTTACGAAGTACACAGACAGCATATGAAACTCTGCAATTATTCAATGACCAAAATGATCTTTTAAACGAAGCACTTGCAGCGGTATATGTTAAAAAACCAAGTCAGCGAGCTAGGTTTGATAAGATTTTTAATTCTGTTTTTGGTGGTGTCGATGAAAACTCCGATGAATCTGATAAATCTCCAGGTACCAAAGATTCAAAGGGTAGTAAAAATAAAAGGCTTTTAAGTGGATATAATTATTCTTTTAAGCTCATAGAACCTTCAAAATTTAAAGTTCAACCTACAGAAACAGACACAATGGATTATAGACCACCATTTGAGGATTATATTGATAATGGTAAAGATGAATCTCAGCTGCTCCAGAAGGATATTAAACTTCTTACATCTTTTGAACCAGAACTTTTAGACCTATGTCAAAAGCTTGGAAAAAAAATTGCCAATAAAAGAGTTAGAAGACGAAAACAATCCAAAAATATGAGACCGGACATTCGTAAAACCCTTAGAAAAAATTTGAAATATGGAAACACACTTCTTGAAATTGTTAAAACAAAACCAAGGATTAAAAAAAGCAATCATTTCTTCCTTAACGATGTAAGTGGATCATGTGACTGGGTTAGTAACTGGTTTTTCATGATGGTATATGCAGCCCAAAACTCATTTAAAAAAGCAAAAACCTTTGAATTTGATAATAAAACAGTTGAAACAACAGCTGCCCTCGAAGAACCGAATCTATTAGATGCTTTCATAAAAGTTAGGGATATTAGACAGAAAAATCAGATGATACACGGAACATCAAACATGCACAGAGCATTTGAAAGCTTTAAAGACCAAGCTGATCTTAATAAAAAGTCTTATGTCATGATATTAAGTGATTGCAGGGATTGGGCAGGACCTAAAGTTGGGAAAAAACCATTAAGTGCAGATAGTATTGATTATATAGTTGAAAAGTCCAAAAAAGTTCTTATATTAAATCCTGAACCCATGAATAAATGGAATGTGGTTGATAGTTGTGTAGCAGATTATGAAGATTCAGGGGCTGAATTCTTTGAAGTCAGAAACCTTGAACAACTAGCAGAACTGATAGCACAGATTGGATAATATTGGTTTAATAAAAAATCAAAATATATTTTACATCAATCAAAAATCCATGCCACGTATCTTTGAACCCTATTTGAATATTAGTCTATTTTATATTAAAAACCAAGTTTTACCTTAAAATCTTCTATTCTACAATTACAGAAAATAAAATTTAATTCAGTTGTTTTACCATTTTAAGGATATCTTTAGTATCTTTAATTTTTTCTTCAAGATCCAGTTCTATATACTCCTTTTTACCTTGGCTGTAGCTCGATGATACAATTAATTGTTTATCATTAATCAGTTTTACACCGTCTACAGGGGTGTGTCCAACAATCATTGCATTGCAAGCTACCGTCCTCAGAAAAGATCTTAAATCATTTTCCGTATAATCTTCCTCTCTGTTCCATAGTATTTCATATAAAATCTCATTATCAAGATAACCCTTATCAGTTATGTTTATTATATCATCCAATATCTTAATTTTCTTGGAGGCCCCGCATGACTAATAAAGATTTTATTAGCTGTTCTAATAGTTGGGGGAGTTTTTTAAAAAATTCTTGATATTCATCAAGCTTTCTATTCCACCTACTACCAAATCTTTCCCTTAAAAGTTCTTTAAAATTTAAAAATTGATTTATACTTCCGTTATAGACCGATATATTGGATATGGTGGACCATTCGTGGTTACCAATAAGGGGATAAAAATTTTCATTATCTTCCCAGCACTGTTTAACAGAATCTAATATTTCTATAGATTTATCATCCTTCTTTCCCATAGCATGGATAAAATCGCCCGTAATGATAAAATATGTGTTCTCATTTCGATATTCTCCCCATATATCCATATACCCATCATAATCGTCAAGATTTATTCCATGGATATCTGTAAAAACAATGGCCTTGCCTTTCTTTGGTAATTCAACAAGTTTCCCATTGTAATTAGACATAGTATTATTATTCAAGTTTTTAGTATATAATTTATAAGTATTAATTAATTCATGATCATAGATAAAATAGAAATTTCTGTGTCAAAAGTGTTAACATTGTATCTAAAATATAAATAAAATATCCTACATATGATATTGGTTAAAAGTAAATTTTTTTTATAATTACTTAATATATATACTATTTTCAACTACTCATTATACTAAATGTAAATTGATTTACAATTAACACACAATTATCAAAAGGAAACAATTCCATGACAAACAATGTAACGCCACATAAAGCTAACAAAGGAATTATCACATTTATAATTGCTTTTGGTATATTTATATGGTCCTTCAGTGCAGGTATTGTAACAATTGCACTTCCATCCATTTCACAATATCTCGATGTGAGCACATCACTTGTTTCATGGGTTGTGGTAGCACATCTTCTTGTTTTAACCAGTTTTCTATTGATATTTGGAAAAATTGGCGAATACGTTGGCTACAAAAAGATTTTCCTAGGTGGTCTATTCCTTTCACAGTTGGATCATATTTTTCAGGGATTTCCCTAAATATAGAACAATTAATTCTTTCAAGAATTCTTCAGGGTATTGGTTCTGCAATGCTACTATCCATGACACCTGCAATTATTGCGGTTAACTTCCCAAATGCTGTTAGAGGAAAAATATTTGGATATATTTCGCTTGCAACAACAGTTGCACTGTCTATTGGATACGGTGTTGGTGGACTCATAACAGAATATTTAGGATGGCACTGGATTTTCTTCGTTACAGTGCCCCTTGGAATAGTTGCTATAGTCTTAACCTACCAATATTTACCAGATACAGGTAAATTCGAGGAATATCATGGATTTGACGTCGTTGGATCATTATTAATTTTCTTATCAATGTTTGTACTAATAATAACCCTTGAAATGGGCGGTAGATTAGGTTGGACTTCTCCTTTAATATTTTTAGGTTTAATATCTTGTCTTGCCCTTCTAATCCTCTTTTATAAATGGGAATCAAACTATAGATATCCTCTCTTCAAGATGTGCCTCCTAAAACAGAGATATCTTAACCTTTCAATTGCTGCAGGATTCATGACCAGTTTTGTTTTAACAGGAACCATATTCCTGTTACCATTCTACCTCGAACTCATAATGAACTACACAACAGATGTAGCAGGTCTGATAATACTAGTTCCAACCCTGCTAATCATATTTGTTGGTCCGCTATCAGGTAGAATATCTGATAAAACAGGATCAAAACTACCATCAATTATTGGAGCAGTATGCCTAGCAATTGCACTCTTGGTTTTAACTGTTTTAAATCCAACAATTGGTAAATATGGAATTATATTTGTTCTACTTGCTCTTTTAATGAGATCTCTATCAGATGGAATGTTCTCACCTGCAAACAACAAATTAGTCATGATCCACAGCCCACCCGGAATGACCGGTTCTGTTAGTAGCCTTTTAAACACAGCCAAATATCTTGGATTGGTTATGGGAGTAGTATTATTCGAAACAATATTTGACAGTACTGTCAGTCATTCGGCAGCCGGTCTTGAAGGTGCCATATCAACAGGAGCATTCCAGTTCAGTGTACCTGTTGAAACACTTTTATCAGGATTTCAACAGGCATTTTTACTTGGAGCTATTATAAGTATCTTAATAATAATAGCATCTTTAATTTCTAAAGAAACCCCAGATGCAGATGAAAGTGATTATATTGAAGATCTAGAGGATCTTGAAAATTTGAACCGCATTGAAAATATTAATCTTGAAAGTGGAAATATCTCTAAAAAGTAAATTAAAAAATCATGATATTTTCATGTTAGTTTAACACGTTTTGGACTAATTTTTTATAGTTTATATGATCATTAATTATAACTTTTTTAAACGATATAATATGAAATCGATCCATTTTTCGTCCAAAACTCACACTATTAATTGAATTTAGGACCGTCTTAAAAAAACTTTAAACACCCATTTAGTAATATAAACCCTTAAAATATTTAGAATTCAGTAAAGGGATGGGTGTATCAAGTGTGGTGGTGGCAACTGTATTATTATCAGAAGGTGTCACTGCACCCATTAGAGTTGAAAGTTACAGGTATGCTTTAATAGTTTATGAAGTGTTGGTATTTCTGGCTATTATCCTTTCCATTTATCTGGTAATACGTCGTACCCACAAACAGATCCCAGATGGATAATATATAAAAATATTCTAAGGGGTTAAATAAATCCGATTACGGTTCTTCTATAATCTTCTGAAATCATATACCATTAAATTAAAAAAAATAGATAATTAAGGTAAGAAACTGTTGTTAAATAATTGTTGTATAGTTAAATTATTTTTAACGTATCCTAATTGTTCCTGCACCTGGATCATATCCAATACATTATTTTCAAAAGCAGGTGTGGGCACAGCTAAAAACTCTATATGATTCCTTGCTTCCATCTCCACATTCATATTGGTACCTAATTTTTTAGATACTATGGCAGCTGTTTCATTAGCATGTGTATTTACATAATCAGTCGCCTCAACATGAACCTTCAAAAATTTTTGTAGTTCGGTTGGTTTCTGGGTCATGAACCTGTTGGTGCAATAACAACACAACCTGGAATATTGGGCCATATATCATTTGAATTCATTAGAACTATGCCTGTTCCATTGACTTTGGCCTGTGAAACATATGGTTCCCATGCAACATATCCATCAACCTTTCCAGATATTAGTGCATCCTGCATGAGTGGAACATCCATTTCTGTTATATTAACAGATGCAGGGTTTACGTTGTTCTTTAAAAGCATATATCTAAAAATTATATCCTGAATACTTCCAACCTTAGGTATTAAAATGTTCTTTCCCTCAAAATCTGATGCATTTTTTATATTACTCGTATTGGAAACAACAATCCCACTTCCTTCAGTATTTACAGCTGCAACAATTTTAATACTGGAATTTTGATCTATTGCACTTGTCACCGGTGTTATCCCAACATATCCCACGTCGATCTGGTTTTTATTAGCTGCATCTATAAGTTCTGAACCGGTTCTAAATGGCACCAGTTGAACTTTAAGACCCTCCTTCGTAAACATTCCAAGATCATCAGCTACAAAAAGCGCAGAATCCAGACTTGTTGGAAGATATCCAACTACAATTGTTTCCTCTGTTGCTGTAACATAGTTATAAGTTCCTAATGCCAGTAATACAACCAGAACAGTTATCCCCAAACCCACTGAAAATCTTTTCATTTGTATCCTCTAAAAATATTTGACTGTTTAAATTTTCATTGTACCACACTTATAATAGGCTTTTTTCAGGGACTACTTTGATCCACCGAAAAAATCGAGTGTTAAATTTTTATCGGTTCCAAATTCCCTTGGCGGCACCATTGATATATATTCAAGTTTATATTCTTCAAGAAGTTCAGATGCATCATCGGTTACAGATGGAGCAACTAATATACCCCTAACAAACTCTTTATGGTCCGAAAAACAGTCCATATACTTTTTTAATTGTTTGACTGCATTTATACCGGCCCTTCTACTTTTAAGCTCTAATACAACCAAATTTCCTTCAATATCTTTACCTAGAATATCTATAAACCCGTTCGGTGTTGAATATTCCCGGTTTATAGGTCTGAAACCTTCTTCTATAATTTTCGGATTATCAAACACCATTTCCCTCATATTTTCCTCATAACCAGTTAATTCCAGGCCCTTAGAATCTTCACCATTAAAATAGGATGCCATATATGTGCTCTTTATTTCAACTTCAAGCCTTTCTGGAGGATTTCTCCTACTCCCTTCAAGATACATTACCCCATCCTTTAAACTGGCCTTACATTGAGATTTTGGTGGCTGCCAGTTCACAGGTTCCAAATTTCTGTCTTGATGCACCATGAATGATCCATCAGATTTGATGATTATCATCCTGTCACCGGATCCTAATTTGCTCCTGGCCCTTCCCTCGTACGTAACACTACAACATGCCATTATAACTATCACAGATTTCTTTGATAATCCTTCATTAATAATTTCAAATGTGCGGAGTGAATCTGGATTTTTTTCGGATAAAAATTTCATAAATAATTGTTTAACGTGCTGGCACTAATATACACACCCCTAAAATTAAATAATAATACATTATAATCAATTAAATAATAATTATGTCCAATGTTTTATTATTTGAATATTTTCAAGGATAATTTCAAAGTATCAAATCTAATTTTTGCACGATTTCAATCTTTAAAATCAGAATATTTAATATTTTTAATAACCATACTTAGTTTAAAGATAAAATTATTAGATAATTAATCTTAATATCGATTTGTTAGGATTATAATTATTAATGTGTTCTTATAAAATATTATACTAATAATATTTGGAGGTTTACTATGATTAAAGGTGTAGATGTACTTGCAGAGGAAATTGTAACCAAACAGTTTAATTCTCAAGTAGAGTTTAGCAGATACTATGGAGATTCTGAATTTAAAAAGTACATTGAAGACACTGAATACAGTTTATCATATCTTTTTGAGGCAATAGAAGCTTCAAGTCCCGATTTATTTGCAGATTATATTACATGGGAAAGAATATTTTTAGTAAATTTAGGAATTCCTGAAACACGTCTTAAAGAAAGATTAGAAGTCATGGAAGACGTAATCGTAGGATATTTACCTCCAGAAAAAAGCAGTATAGCAGTTAGATATATAGAAGAAGGTATAGAAAATCTTTCCAACCCTTCAAAGGATATTTCCTTTATCCATGAAGACAAACCCCTTGTTAAACTCTTAGAACAGTACCTTAAATTGTTACTGGATGGTGATCGTCATTCAGCTGGTAAATTGATAATTGAAGCCGTAGATAATGGAATTAGTGTGAAAGATATCTATCTGCACGTTTTTCAGAGTTCACTTTACGAAGTGGGAAGGCTCTGGCAGGAAAATAAGATAACAGTAGCCCAGGAGCATTACATTACAGCTGCAACACAACTTATAATGTCCCAACTATATCCATACATATCAAACAATGAAAAAACTGGAAAAGTCCTTGTTGCAACAAGTGTGAGCCGGGAACTTCACGAGGTAGGTGTGAGAATGGTTGCAGACTTCTTTGAAATGGGTGGCTGGAAAACATATTATCTAGGTGCAAACACACCAACAGAAAGTGTGATACAGACCATAATAAGTAAAAAAGCAGATCTGATCCTGATATCTGCAACTATCAGTTCCCACATAGGCGAGGTAATCGAACTTATCAGCACTATTCACAGGTGTGTAGAATGTAGGGATGCTAAGATAATCGTTGGAGGATATCCATTCAATATCGATAATGACCTATGGAAAAAGGTTGGTGCAGATGGACAAGCTGTAGATGCAGAAACAGCAATTGAAATTGCAGATAACCTTTTAACAGAAGATTATGATATATTCTGATATTGATAAATCCTATGATTATCAACCATCAAATCCTAACAAAAATATTTAGGGACACTACAGGTTAATATTAAATAAATCAGATATGTTTTATAATGAATAAATCAATTTAATTCTGATATATTATTAATTAAAATTATATCTAAGAAAGGGTTTATATTAATTGAAATATAATTTTTACAACAAATACAAATTATTCCAAGAAATCTTTAGGGAGAATCATCCAAAATGCAAAAGATTAACATCGAAATAGCAATTGGTATAAGCTTCATATTAGGTCTTATCCTACCTTTGGTTGGACTTGGAGGAGTATTCTCCCTTTTTGTAATGGGATTTGTTGCCACATTCCTAACCAAGGAAGAAATTACCAGTGCCAAGGTAGGTGCAATTGCCACAGGAATTTTCTGTATAATCTTTTTCTTCTATGGATTTTTAACTCCGCCAACCTTACCATATGTACTTCCAAACCCATTAACACTCGGCATATTTGTTGCATTGAGCGGATTATTTAACCTTATTTTAAGTTTAATAGTATCATTAATAATATACTGTGCATTTGGACTTTTAGGTGGCTATATAGCCATGAAGTTCTTTATACAGGAAAGGAAAAAGAAATCCAAAATTCCCTCACGACCTCCACGTAGAACACTTAAAAGAGCCTAAAATTTTAATTTCATCTACAAAAAAAGGGATTATTTATTAATTTATTGAGTGTGATTTAATGAAAAATGTTATAGTAGTTGGATCGGGTGCTGGTGGAGGAATTATTACCAAAGAACTAGCATCTAAAGGGATAGATGTTACTCTTATAGAAAAAGGACCATTAACAAAGATTGGAAAGGCTTATGAACATTATGATATTGCAGATGTTGGAGTTGAAATCTCACAAACAAGTTGTATTGGTGGAACAACCACTGTAACTGCCGGAAATGCTGTTAGAACCTGCCAAAAATATCTTAAAAATATAGGTATCGATCTTGAAGAAGACTTCAAGGAAATAGAGGGTGAAATGGGAGTAACAACCCTTCCAGATACGCATTTTGGTAAGGGTACAAATATTATAATGGATAAGGCAGAATCATTAGGCTTTAACACCAAAAAAATGCCTAAATTTATCGACCCAGAAACATGTAAACCCTGTGGTAAATGTGCCTTTGGATGTCCAAGGGATTCAAAATGGACAAGCAAAGAATATGTTGATGATGCATTAGATCACGGCGCAAATGTCCTGGCCAACACCGAAATAACCGAACTCATAACTGTTAATGGTGAAATTAAAGGAGTTAAAAGTAATGATAAAGAATTTCTTGCAGATATAGTTGTGATATCGGCGGGAGGGATTGAAACACCAAGAATATTAAGACGAACAGGAATAAATGCAGGTAACAACCTGTTTGTAGATACCTTTGTATCTGTTGGTGGTATTCTTAAGGATATAAAGTTTAAAAATGAAGTTCAAATGAATGCTCTAATAAAATTGGATGATCTTATCATGGCACCACATTATTCTGGCCTACTCTATAATAATTTAAAAAAGTACGGTGCAGGTGAAAATGATATAATTGGAATGATGATTAAAATAGCCGATGAAGGATCTGGTAAGGTTCGTGAGGATTATATTGAGAAGTACAGTACTGCACAGGATGTTGCTCTACTTACCAAGGGATCTGCTGCTGCAGGTGCAATTCTTAAAGAGGTAGGTGTGGATCCAAACACACTCACATCAACAATTGCAAGGGGAGCACATCCAGGTGGAACTGCTGCTATTGGTGATATTGTTAATACAAATCTTGAAACAGAAATATCAGGACTCTTCGCTGCAGATGCAAGTGTTTTTCCAATGGCTCCAGGAGCTCCTCCAGTTCTAACCATTGTTGCCCTTGCAAGAAGACTTGCAAGATATATTGAAAATGAAATCTGAATTTTTTTTTACAGGAAATTTATGCAGCTCTACACTAAAACTAAATATCTACTTCCATATATGTATATTAAATTTAATACCGGCTTAAATCTATTATTGAGGTTTGTAATTCTTTAAATTTCCCATTTTTATCATAATTGGGTTTTGTTTCAACATATGCAATGAAGGGTTCTCCTTCTGCACGTACAATTTCCAATCTGTATCCCTGTTTTTTACCTGTTTCAATGGCTTTAGTGTTATGTTCTATAAAGGTTTGTCTAGCATCTGATTTTAGAAAACTCATAAATGAAGTGTTAAAGAGTCCAGTTTTAGTAATTCCCAATATAGATGCTCCTGTATTGTTAACTTCGATGATTATTTCATCCTTTGTTAGTCTAAAATAGCCTACAGGTGCGGAGTTGTAAAGGTCAAAGTATCTCTTCTGTGAATCCATTATTTCCTGTCTAGATTTGGTGAGTTCTTCCTTCTGCATCTCAATTTCAATCTGGTGCACCTGGAGATCATGGACCAGTTCCTTGAAATCGTTGGGAATATCATTTAAATCACCAATTCGAGTGTTGATTATTTCCTCTGCATGTTTTCTTAGTTCACGGGATTTATGAGCCGTAATAATTGTTTCTTTAATCCCAATTCTTGTTTCATATTCTAATTCCTCAAATATGATCTGGAATTTTGTGCCTTTACTTCTGTCAAGTGATATTTCACCTTCCAGTTGCTGGGTAAGATTATTGGTCAATCTAAATCCAAGGGATTCTGTATTTTTAAAGTCTATATCTTCGGGTATACCAATACCATTGTCACTTATGGTTAGGCAGAATTTGTTACCATGATAATGCATTAAACTTACAATAATTTCACCCTCACCATCTGGAAATGCATATTTCAACGAATTGGATACCAGTTCGTTTATGATCAACCCACATGGAATAGCTGTTTCCATGTTAAATGATACATCCTCGATATCGACCTTTAATCTGATTTCTGGTGATGTTCTGTGGCTGCTGAAAAGATCGGTTAACATACTGGAACCATATTCTGCAAATTTGATGCTTGAAAGATCTTCAGATTGATATAAACGTTCATGAACTTTGGCCATGGATTTAACTCTGTTTAAACTGTCAATAAACAGATCAAGATCTCTTTCATCCTTTACCTGTGTTGATTGTAATGATAGTAGACTGGAAATAATTTGCATGTTATTGTTTACACGGTGGTGTATTTCCCTGAGAAGAATTTCCTGTTCCTTTAAAGATTTTTTAAGGAACTCATTTTTAGCTATGATCTCTGTTGATTCAATCCTTTCTTTCTCAGCTTTGTGTCTGTTTAAAGCTATTTCAACATTGGTACGTAGTTCTCTTTCTTCAAATGGTTTAACTATATATGCGTAGGGTTCTGTTAATTTTGCACGTTCTAAAATTTCTTCATTTCTGTAGGCGGTCAAGTATATTATTGGTATTCCATACTGGTCGTTGATCTTGTGGGCTGCTTCAATTCCATCCATCTTACCCTCTAACATGATATCCATCAGAACAAGATCTGCACGGATTTCTCCTGCTCGAGATATTGCCTCCTCCCCTGAAGGTACTAAATAGGGAACTTCATATCCAAGATCTTCCAGTAAAATCTTTATATCTTGCCCTATAAGTTCTTCGTCTTCAACAACCAATATCTTTTCGTTAACCATCTATTTTACCCTATCTCTGTATTCCAGTTCATTAAATGTAAGATTGTACGCTGTACCATTACTTTTATCAAGTTCTATGCTTGCTTTTAATTGTTTGGTTAGATATTTAATCAGCTGCATTCCAAATGTATCTGTCTTTTCAGGGTCAATATCTGTTGAGATACCTATACCATTATCACTAACACACATAAAATATTTGTTCTTGTCATCTGAATGGAGTTCTATTTTAATCTCCCCATTTCTTCCATCTGGAAATGCATATTTCAAGGAATTTGCTACCATTTCATCTATTATGAGTCCACATGGAATTGCTGTTTCTATGTTTAGTGAAATCTCTTCCATGTCGATTTTCATATTAATGTTACTTTTATCCAGTCCATAGAAGTAAAGCAGGTCTTCTGCTAGTATCTTTACATATTCATCAAATCTGATCTTGGCAAGATCCTCAGACTGGTACAATTTTTCATGTAGAATTGCTATGCTTCTGACCCTGTTTTGTGTTTCCTTGAATATATCAATAGATTTTTGATCGTTAATATATCTTGATTGTAAACGTAAAAGGCTTGATATTACCTGTAAATTATTTTTCACCCGATGGTGTATTTCTTGTAACAACATTTCCTTTTCTTTGAGTGATGATTTAATTTTTTCATCTGCTAATTTTTGTTCGGTGATGTCCTGTTCTGTTGCAACAATTCGAAGTGGTTTGCCATTTGGATCTGTTATGACTTCGCCTTTAGATGAAAGTATTCTAACTGTTCCGTCTGGTCTGACTATACGATAGTCATTTGTAAATGGCATGTGATGATCTAGTGCAGCGTTTATACTATCTTGTACAGTCTGCCTATCATTGGGGTGTATGATATCCATCATTGATTGATAGTTGTTACCAAATCTTGTTGGATCTATACTCATCATATTATAAAATTCATCTGAACATTTCATTTCAAGGGTTTCAAGATCCCATTCCCAGCTACCAACATGTCCGATCTTCTGTGCTTCCATGAGCTGCCTGTGACTACTTCTCAAGGCCTCTTCCGCATTTTTCCTCTTAGAATGCTCTTTAACTTCTTCTAATGCTCTGTTAACAGCATGTACGATCTTTGAAAGGCTGCCTTTAAGAACATAATCTGTTGCTCCACATTTTAATGCTTCTATTGCAAAGTCTTCCCCCATCTTCCCACTGACAAAGATAAATGGAACATCTGGAGATTTATCTTTGGCAATTTTTAAGGCAGAAATTCCATCAAAATGAGGAAGTGAATGGTCAGCAAGAATAACATCAGGTTTAAATGATTTTAATTCATTTAAATAGTCTTTTTCTTCTTCTACTCTTATAGAAGAGAATTTCATTCCACTTCGTTTGAGTTCACGATTAATTAACTCTGCATCAAATGGAACATCTTCAAGTATCAATATTTTGAGGTCCTCTTCCAATTTTAAACCCTCTTGAATATTTGAGTGATCATTATGCATAACTTTTTTTATGTGTTATTTATGATTATATTTTATACAAATTCTAGAACTATTCATGATTGTTTAGAATTATGTTACTGAAGCTCTCAATATCATAATGATTTGATAATTACTTTTGTATCTGTAAATTAGAATTAATAAAGCTATCCATTATTCAAATTGAATTTACTAATAAAATAGTGTTGAAGCCCATACTCAAATTATTACCAAATCCAAGGGTCGGTGAACAATTATCATCGTACGGGCTTCAATTACCTAAATAGCTACTTAAAGGCTATAAACTATTTAAATAACTTTTAATCAATTATATCCTTAGCACATTTTTTTTGTATGTTTCATTCATCACAGTTGCAAGTCCCACATAAACAGCAGATAATCCAGTGAATATTCCTTCATATCCTGCTATTAAACCAAGTGTAGCACTTCCAGTTAATTCTACTCCAACTAGGAGGAAGAATAATACTGCTAAACTTATGAACACCACTTGCAGTCCTCTTGTAAGTTTGAGGGTAGCAAAGAACATTACAAGTGTGAAAAGACCCCACATGAAGAAGTATGATGCTAATGAGACTGCATCTGGTGCAACTGCAAGCCCTAACTTCGGTAATATGAGTAGTAGGGCAAAACTCCACCAGAACAATCCAAATGATCCAAATGCAACCATTCCAAAGGTATTGCCTTTCTTAAACTCCATCCATGAAGCCATTACTTGTGCTAATCCACCATAAGCTATAGCCATTGCTAATATCACACTGTTTAACGGGAAAAGCCCGGCATTACTTATATTTAACAACACTGTTGTTATTCCAAAACCTAAAAGTCCTAAAGCAGCTGGATTTGCTGTTAGATCTTTCATTACAACTTGATTTACTTTTTCTTCAACCATTTATATCACCAAAAGTGTTCGCATCTATTTTCCTATTATTTGAGTTGTTTTATTCTTCGAGTGTTGATGTGTCTCCAACATCTTCGCCCTTATCCCTAGCTCTTAAAATTCTTCTCATAATTTTACCACTTCTGGTTTTTGGTAGTGAATCAACCTCTTCCAATTCACCTATTACAGCTACGGGTCCCAATTCATATCTCACATGTTCGTTGAGTTCTCCTATAAGTTTTGTTTTTAGCTGGTATCCTTCTTTAAGTATTAGAAATGCTTTAATGACCTCTCCCTTAATTGGGTCTGCCTTTCCAATTACTGCTGCTTCTACAACTGCAGGATGACTTACAAATGCAGATTCAACCTCAGATGTACCTATTCTGTGGCCTGCAATCTTAAGAACATCATCAGATCTTCCCTGTATCCAGAAATATCCGTCTTCGTCCTTTCTTGCCATATCTCCTGCTTTATAAACTCCAGGTATATCGTTCCAGTAAACATCTTTGAATTTTTGCTCATCTTCATAGAGTGTTCTGAACATTGCTGGCCATGGTTTTGTGATTACCAGATGTCCTCCAGTTCCAAGAGGTACTGAATTTCCCTTATCATCTACAACATCTGCAAATACTCCGGGTACTGGTTTTGTTGCTGATCCTGGTTTGAGGTCTGCTGATGGTAATGGTGCTATCATGTGCATTCCTGTTTCAGTTTGCCACCATGTGTCCATTATAGGAGTTTTTTCCTTTCCAACATTTTTGTAAAACCACATCCAGGCCTCGGGGTTTATTGGTTCTCCAACTGTTCCAAGTATTCTTAGGGATGATATGTTGTATATCCTTGTATATTTATCACCAAATCTCATCAGATGCCTGATTGCTGTTGGTGCGGTATAAAATTTGGTTATACCATATTTTTCAATAATTTTCCACCAAGCACCTGGATCTGGGTAGTCTGGTGCTCCTTCATAAACGACTGTTGTTGTTCCCAGGAGTAATGGTCCGTATATAACATAGCTGTGGCCTGTAATCCATCCAATGTCGGCTGTGCACCAGTATGTATCATCGGGTTGTATATCGAATATATTTTTTAGTGTTGTTGAAACACCTACCATATACCCTCCCGTTGTATGGACAATTCCCTTGGGTTTTCCTGTGCTGCCTGATGTGTAAAGTAGGAACAATGGATCTTCTGCATCCATTGGTTCACATTCACATTCACCAGGTTCTCCTTCTATCAGTTTGTCGTATGATAATTCCTTTCCTCTGAGTTCTTTCATTTCGATTTCATCGGTATGTTTTACAACAATTACTGTTTCAACTGTAGGGCACTGAAGCATTGCTTCGTCTGATATTTTTTTAAGGT